>NZ_JAACGD010000117.1 GCF_022810445.1 Candidatus Cardinium sp. cBcalN2
AGCTTTCAGCCACTTTTTTCATCAGCGCTTGATTTTTTGGTTACTTTTTTATCAAGCAAAAAGTAGCTTTCAAAAATTCATTTTTTACCAGTGTCATGAACAGATACGTTGACTTAGCTTAACCCTATTAACTTTTCTACTGTTTCATATGCTGGTGAAAAACTCACAACACATTCTGACTTAGCTGTTTGAATCCATTTATCAATAGCTTCTTTTTTTTTCTGTTGCAATAAATAATCATGGATCTTTTCATAATCCTGTGTAAGATTCATTGGATGGGCGTCTACCTTTTGCTTGAGATAGAATAACCGCCAAGCTGGTTGATAGACCCCAGCCATATAGTGGGGTTGACTGACTCCACCTACTTCAAGCGCATCAATTGCAAAAAACAGATCTGGATCCAAAGACTCTACAGGGATGAGTTGGCCAGGTAATACCTCCTCTGGCTGGTTATACCTAATCACCCCTCCTCTGGCAACTGTTTCCTTATCTTCTGAATATTGCTGTACAGCTGCTTCAAAAGTCAATGTTCCTGTAATGATTTTTGTTCTAATCTTATTTAATTCAACTTGAGCTAAACTAATTTCTTCTTCTGTTGGTGTCAAAACTTTCAGTATATGGCGTGTATTATACTGATCTTTATTACGCCCTGTTAATTGTATAAGATGCCATCCAAATTCAGAAACTATAGGATCACTTATTTCCCCAATCTTAAGTGCAAGCGCAGCTGATTCATAAGCTGGCGCTAATACACCCAAACGCACCCAGCCAATTTCACCACCCTTAACAGCAGAATGGATATCATCTGAATATTCCTTAGCCGATTCAGCAAAAGTAACCAGGCCATTTAGAACGGATTGTTTTATACTCAGCAGTTTGCTCTTAACGGCTGCCTCTCTTGCTGGATTTACCTTAGGATAAACCACTAACTCACATACCTTAACAGAAGCAGGATAGTAAGGTCGATTATGTGGAGGTAATGCATTAAAATAAGCTTTTACATCTGCTGGCGTAACTACTACATTTTCTGTAAGGTGCTGATGTACCCATGAGACCAAATACTCTGATTTGACCCTCTGCTTTACACTTTTCTTAATATCGTAAATAGATTGATGGGCAGCCTGAACAAGCTTTGCCTCCGAACCAAAACGCTGTACCAAATTAGCCATTCTATCATCACATGCTCGTTCAATACTTGTTTTGGGTATTTTAACATCATGTAACTTAGCTTTTGCTAAAAAAATCTTATTTAAGACTAATTCTCGCAATACATACATTTTCATAGACTCATTAACTACCTTACCTTCTAAAGCCAGTTGTTTACATGCTTCTTCTAAATCAGAATGTAAAATCAGCTCTTTATTTACAGTAGCTATTACCTTGTCTAACAACAATTTATCACTTGCCCTGGTAGTAGGTAGCCAAACGCAAGTCAATATAATAAGATTGCTTATCAAGCTTTTATTTAATCTGGATAACACAGGTATGATTTTTTTTAGCATCTTCTAAAAGTTTACGTTTTATTTTATTGATCAGTTCTAACCTCCTTTTATGTAGTATAATAGACTTGATCTGATCTTCTACCTCTTCTAAAGGGGCAATTTCTTGTGCTATTTTATATTGATTTATCTTTAAAAGATAGATGTGTTTTTGGCCCGCTACATGGATAAATTTATTTGTTTTTAACAATCTAGTTGTATGCACAAGTGGACGATAACCCAGTCTGGCCAAAACAGTTTCCCAAGGAAACCATTTATTAGCATCCAAGATAGCCTTATGGGCATAAGGCTTGCAACACTTTTTCAATTTTTTTAGGTCTGTAGCTTTATTCGATAGCATAAGTGATTTTACAGCATTAATACAAGTAGCCTTTTTAGGCAGTGCCAAAAAAATGCCTCTGACGATATCATGATGCAATATAAAGTCATTATGTTTGTACTTGTGGTAATAATCAACTATCTCTTCTGATGATACATAAGGATTTAGCTCAAGTTGAATAAGGTTTTCTAAAAAATGGTATGCGAGCAAGTCATTCTTGTAGTCATTGACCTTATCGTCGATAGCAGGTTGAATAGACTGGTAATTACCTTGGGCCATAAGGAGCTGTTTACAAGCCCATTCTTCGACATATTCATTAATAAAAGAAGTTCTATCTTCAGGATGAATCGAAGAAAGGTCTATGGAGCGCAGATCTGATAGATATAAGTATTGCTGGTCTACACGAGCAATAAAAGTACCCTTTTCTGGATGTTGTCTAGTTTTTTGATCACCAAAAGTGTGTACCAACCAGTAAGCAAAGATAGCTAGCAAGGTACAAGCAAAAAGCCTATTCAAACGAGATGTCCTCAAAATGAATCTATAAAAAAATGATACTGAAGTTTAATATTAAACTTTTTTCGCAATTGGTTTATGCTGAAGAATTGATAGACAAACATAAGAGCAAAAGCACAATCCAAATATACAACATGCATGTAATACTTTCCCAGCATAAGTACAAATTACCATCAGAAGTGGCGTTTCAAAAAAAGTGGACTGGTTACTAAAATGGATAGTAACCAGTATTTAGACACTTTTTCTCAGCTGTTATGCCAGAGGGAAAAAATTATTTTTTCTTAACAGGCTTAGCTGGATGAGCAGATACTTTAGCAGTAGGTATTTGAGCTTTCGAGCCTACTACAGGAGGTTGAGCCTCTTTAGATACTACTGCTTTGAGTTTTTCCAAGACAAGTTCAGAAAGATCAAACGACTGCTCTGCAAAAAGTAGGACAGGTCCAACTTCTGTGTTTTTATTGAAAACAAAAGTATAAGCATGCTCCTGTGCAATTTTATAAATTACCGCTTGTATTTTGTCATGGAGTGGTTGCATAACTGTTTTATACTTGTCTTGCATTTTAGGATAATGTTGCTCTTGGAGTGCTCTCAATTCTGATTCTAATTTAGACATTTCTATGATTTTCTGCTTTTTTTGAGCTTCCGTGAAGGCATCTTGTTGCTGTTGAAAAGTTTCAGCCTTTTGTTGATACTCTTTAGCTTTTGTTTGCATCTGATTCTCTAGTTGCTTTTGAAAGCTCTGAATTTCTGCAGTACTTTTTCTAGCTTCCGGTAGGTTTTCTAAAATAAAAACCATATCTACATAGCCAATTTTTAAACTTGGTGCTGCCTGTTGCAGTTTTTCCATAGTCTTAGACGAATGTTCGGCTTTTACACCAGTATACATAGAGAAAACAAACGCCAAGGCAGATAAAAATCTATAATTCATTACAGTAAAATTTTAACGTTTAATTATATTAATACAAAAGAGATATTAGACATATAAAATATATAATACCTCTTGTTACCCCCTCAACCAATAGACTTTTTCCGAAACGCTTATTTGTATCCTAATTTAGGAGTTGATCCGCTAGTTAAATAGACACACTAAAATACGCTAGCGCTTTGCATTTCAATCCATTGCTTCTATAATCCCTCATTACAAACGAATTACGTAAAAAGTTTAATCCATCCCAACAAATAACGCATTTTACGAATAAATAGGATAAAGATCAAGTTAGCAAGTAAGCGAAAAAAGGATAAAGTGCCCTTTGTGCTATTTTTACCCAGAAAACTTAACTAAAAAAAGAGATTTTTTAATTTTTACTAAAAATCAATTAAGGTATAATACACTATTTTAGCCTACTTAATAGGGGATTTATTATTGGATCACCCTTTAAGCAGTTTTTCTCCTTTCACAATTGCTTGCTCAATATTGCCTACTAAATTAAAAGCCATCTCAGGTAGATAGTCTGCGGCTCCATCAATAATCATATTGAATCCTTTAATAGTTTCTTCTATAGGCACACGCTCCCCTTTGATCCCTGTGAATCTTTCTGCGACATTAAATGGCTGAGATAGAAACCGCTCTACCTTTCTAGCACGGTAAACGGTCTGTATATCTTCTTCTGACAGTTCATCCATACCCAAAATGGCTATAATATCCTGTAGTTCTTTATAACGTTGTAGGGTTCTTTTTACTTTTTGAGCAGTATCATAATGCAAATTTCCTAATATCTCAGGATTTAATGCCCTAGAAGAAGAAGCTAAAGGGTCTACTGCTGGGTAAATACCCAGTGCTGCTATTCTTCTAGATAGCACAGTGGTGGTATCTAAATGGGTAAAAGTAGTAGCAGGCGCAGGATCGGTTAAATCATCCGCTGGAACATAAACGGCTTGAACAGAGGTAATAGAACCATGCTTGACAGAGGTAATACGTTCTTGCATAGCACCCATCTCTGTGGCAAGGGTTGGTTGATAACCCACAGCAGAAGGTATACGTCCCAGCAAAGCAGAAATTTCTGCACCAGCTTGTGTGAAACGAAAAATATTGTCAATAAAAAAGAGGATATCTTTTCCTGCTTCTCCTTGTCCATGATCACGAAAGTACTCTGCAATAGAAAGACCAGTCAATGCTACACGTGCTCTGGCACCCGGAGATTCATTCATTTGACCAAATACCAATGCAGCTTGAGATTTTTTTAGCGCTTCATAATCTACCTTACTAAGGTCCCAATGACCTTGCTCCATAGCCTTTGTAAATGCTTCCCCATAATTAATTACCCCTGCCTCAATCATTTCTCTCAACAGGTCATTCCCTTCACGTGTGCGTTCGCCCACACCCGCAAATACAGAAAGACCATTATAGGATTTAGCAATATTATCAATCAGTTCCATAATCAAAACTGTTTTACCTACACCTGCACCACCAAACAATCCAATCTTACCACCTTTCACATAAGGTGCCAGTAGATCAATAACTTTGATACCAGTATAGAGTATTTCTGTTGTCGAAGAGAGTTGATCAAAAGGTGGTACAGCCCTATGGATAGATAACTTCTGGTCCGTTTCTGGCTCCGGCATGCCATCTATGGCAGCCCCTATAACATTAAAAAGACGGCCACGTACCGCATCACCTACAGGTACTTGAATAGGTGCACCTGTATCTACCACCTCTAGCCCTCGTGTTAAACCCTCTGTACCTTCCATAGCGATGGTTCGTACACAATGCTCACCTAAGTGCTGTTGACACTCCAATACTACTACCTTGCCAGAAGGAGTTTGGATATGTAGTGCGTTTAATATACTGGGCAAGTTAGCTTCTTCACTAAAGCGAACATCAATTACAGGACCTATAATTTGAATAATTTTTCCAGTATGGGACATTATTTTGTTATGAAAATAAGTGAAAGATATTTATCTTTCTTTTTAAGCTAGTTATAAAAAAGTATTTGTTAACAACATTAATAACATTGCTAAAATAAGTAAGTGTGTAAAAACTGCTTGCAAGTAGGCTCTTTAGGTAAAAAAATAGCAGCCATCCTGTGGCCTCTATCCTATGGCCTCTACGAGAGGCTGTTCTTCTTTAAGCCCCTTAAATTTATAAAAAAGGATTGGATTTGCTATTAGACACCTTGTAAAACCTAAACCTATTTGTGATAAGCAATTTGTTACCGAACGCCTTTTTTACCACTGACTTAGCAAGGATATACCTAGTTTAGTTTATTATAGCTTCTTTTTCTTGGTAACTTCAATGCTTTTAACATATTTGCTTTTACACCTAAACAAAAATCATATTTAGCCGATTCTCCTAGTGGATGCCATTGATAACTAAGCTGCCAGCAGTGTAGGTCTCGTTGAATCGAAATTTCTGTTGCAAATGGTTGAAATTTACCTTCAGTAAAATCATACGTGCTACGTAAGCCTACTTTCCATTTTTTAACCAAAGTAGTATCCCCATTAAAGGTTATATACTTATTCATAGTATATTGTTTGTCCCCATCCTTATACTTATACAGCTTTGTATATTGCCAATTAAATTCCAAACTAAAATTCCAGGGTATGTCAAAATCTATCTTGTGATCCTTTATCTTATTAGTTAATTGGTCACTATCATTGAGTAGCGCTTTTTTTTTCTTTTTCTCTTGACTTAAATAGTGTGCACAATCTATATTGACCTTGAATTTTGCTTCTTTAACTTTTCCTAAATAGCCACCATGATGCCATGCAAAAACATTGATAGGTTCTTCTTTGATTTGGCCTGAATCTAAGCTTATGGTTTCAGATAGATAGGGATCAAAATTTACAGTTAAATCAAGACCTACCTTACCTATTTGCTCCATTTCTGCCTCGCTAGCAACATGCAAATGAAGCCCCTCTATTAGATGACACTTCTCTGCTTTAAAATCATATTGCGTGTTAAAGTCTAAGTTTTTTAACAAAAAGATTTTGCGGCTGGTTGGCTTTTTTTCTTTTTCTTTCTCTTCTGGATTTATTGCTTTTTTTACTTTTAATTCAACTGTATTATGTAGTTCAAACTTTAGAATAGATGTAGCACGATTCGACAAATTTAAGCTTGGTCGTAGTTCTGCAAATGCATATTTTTTTTCTTTTTTACCTTGGTCTTTTTCGACCTCTTCGAAGTAATTTTTAGAAAAATCAGGAGTATAGGTAAAGGAAAAAGTGGGTACTGTTTTAATGCGAAAGCCTTCGATCCAACTTCCTTCTTTAAAATAATGTGTGTGATATAGCGCAGTGTCTAATGCTGAACCGAAATCCCAGACATACACTCTATTAAATCCCGGTACGCTTATAGGTCCTTTTGTGCCTTTTGGTAGCCAATACCATGCTTCGCTGTAGTTGAGATGAGGTTTTAAGTTAATAAAATCAAACAATTTACATTGCATGCTAAGGGGAATGGTATGTTGCAGGCCATTTTCTATGTAACGGTTCCATGGAGCAGTTGAAGGAATCTTTAAAGTGGACTTCTGGTCTGTTTGGCTACTATCTTTTTTTGCATTTTGAAAGTGATTTTCAAAATTTATAGTATGCTTTAATTCCACATTATGGAACCAATGATTGGCACCTTTAAATTGAGCCTTTTTAAATGGATACCAAGAAGCACTACTTAACGTTCCTTTTGGCAAATGCCAATGTTTGAAATTGGAAAGAAAATTATGATTATATGCTGCTCGTAGCGTTAATCTGTAAGGGAGGCCTACCAATTGATCTTCGTAAGCTAAGCTGCCAGAAGATTGGTTTTCCATGGCTTTGGTCAGTTGTTTATCTTCATGATCGAATGTTTTATAAGACCTGCTACGTAGGTTAACATTGGCGTTGAAACTTCTGGTTCCGTATGTTAGTGTTTTATGTTTCCATTTCACAGACCATCCCTTCTCTTGCGCCTCAAAATTATGTGCATAATAAATACTTCCACTACATAAGTATCGTTTTTTGTAACGTAGTTCATTCTTAAGTTCTGCACTACCACTAGAGTAAATAGTACCTAACATAGAAATATCTGCATAATCCTTGAAGTTTATATAGTATCCGCCATTGCGGAGATAAAATCCATTGTCTCCCTCCCCGATTTCTGGTGGAATAATACCATGTGTGCGTTTGCCTTCCAGGAATAGAGTCCCAAAAAAAAATCCTAATGGAGTGGGCGCATTATCAAAGTAAAAGCGAAAAGGCCCAGTAGTAATTTGCTTATCCTGCACCAGTTTAGCACGTTTCGTACGTATGTAAAAATGGGGGTCTGCTAGTCCACAAGTTGTAAAGATTATATCTTGGGCATAAAATGTTTCTTCATCATCTTTTTTTACTTGCTTACTTTTAATAATGGCATCTTCCTGTTTGGTAAGTAAGTTATCTACTAGAGCTCGCTTAGTGTCGATATTATAGCGGATTTTTTCCATAAAGAAGATCCTTGTTTGTGTAGTACCAGCTTTTCCATATTTATTTTTAGTTACATCATTATAGATAAAAACAGGGTTCTCGATCGATTTATTATGTAGATCCTTGGTTCCTTTTGCACGTATAGTGTTGGTATTTAAGTGGAAAGAAAATAGATTTGCCGCTAGTTTCATCTGATCATAACTAACTGAACTGTCACCATGTAGAGAGAGTATGTTCTTTCTAGCATCAAAAACAATTGACTTTTTCGAATGATAATGAACAATATCTAACTTTTTTTCTCCTTCTTTTTTACTACGCGTTAGGATAGGAAGCCATTGAATACTTTTATTAAAAATAAATGGCTGATTAAATTTAGCGTCATATTGCTTTTTATTATTAAAGTAGCTATTTGGCAATATCCAGTTTTTATATGGATTGCTAAAAGGATTACTAACATAAGGGACACCATTAAAATAATGGGTTGCTTTAGAGAAAGTCGATACACCACTAAGCATAAATGGCATTAAAGCAACAATACGGAGGAAATAAGACCTAGTCACACAAACAAATTTTACTTTTACCTTTTTGGTATAAAGAAAGATAGACAATCCCAAATATAAAAGTATCTATTTGTTTTTCATATAGTAGTCTCTAACCAATAAGCATTATTATAGCTTCTGTTACATCACTCATTACTGTTGCTTGACCCATATCAGCTTGCTTTTTTAGCGTTTTCATATTCTAGTACTTTTTTATGAACCTTTTCGAATAAAGCGCTGAAAGTGGCTAAGTCATCAGGCTCGGATTTGTTTAATTGTATAATTTTATGGAGCCAATAATACCATTTAATATGCATTGGGGGTGTGTTAGTACTAAAACGCTGGTCTTCGCTTAAAATTTTCATTGCCTCTTTGTTACCAACTAACCAGGCAAAAGTATAAGGGGTTATGCCTACTGCAAGATTATGATCAACTTTTAGTCTTTCATGGCTAATTAGTTTTAGAAATAACGATTCATTGAAATTTTTATTGATTATCAATGTATGTAGTGGAGTGTATAGCATATTTACGCATGCATTAACATCAATATTCTTATGGTCTAGCAATTTATTAATACCCTCTATGGGCCATTCTTTCGGCTTTTCTACTTCCGACTTGCCTACATGATATAGTGCGCAATGTAATGCCGTACAACCATAGGAATCTTTGGCATTTACATCAATTTTAACTTTTAAATCTTCCGGTCCTTCCATAAACATTTCCCATATCTGTGGATGATACCAATGTACTAGGTAATGAATTAAAGGTACTTCATATTTAGCTTTAGTAGCGTTCATAGTTCTGATAGCTTTGATATCAAATTTCAGGTCCTTTTGTTTTTTTTCCAATAGTATAGTTAATAAGTTCATTCTATGAATCTTTATCGCCCTATGCATGGGAGACAAACCTCTACCTAATAGGTTAGGTTCAATCTTTTTTTGTTGGAGTAACATACGGAATACTACTTCATCATTATGCATTATGGCTCTATGAATAGGAGCTAATCCATCTGCATCTAATAAATTAATGTCAATACCCTCTTTTTCCAGCAACATATTTAATAATGTTATATTGCTATGAAATACTGCTGCATGTATAGGAGCGTTACAGTATTTATCTTTTTTATTAACATCACATAGGGGATGGTCAAGCAATTCTCGGATACGGGCTACATCACTAGCTACTTGAATAGTCGTTTTTGCTTCTTTAGTTAACAAACTTGCTATTATTAGAGTTAGGTGTAGTAGTTGATATTT
>NZ_JAACGD010000118.1 GCF_022810445.1 Candidatus Cardinium sp. cBcalN2
ACAGCTGGAAAAACAGGAGCCTCTCTGCAATCCATCCCGGCAACTGTTTTTCTATTTCAGCTGTAAACTCCGCTTTCTGATCGCACTTTTTTCAAAGGGCGCGTTTTTTTCCTACCATAAGCCACAGGAGTGAACGGAAACTTTTTTAAAAATCTTGAAAATTAATTATGCAATGTAGCAGCTGAGATTGAAACATAGGATTAATCTAGTGCATTAATTTTAATTTCAAGAGCTAGTATATGGTTGGTCATAAAACTATTTTTAACGTAATTGTAACAAATTAATGACCTAATGCGACAACATTTTTTGTATATATATTATTATTTTTATAAGTTTGCATAATCCTTTTGATGAGATGGATATATTATAGCATCCATCTTTTTTTCCTTGATCTTTCTGATCAACCAATAGCCATAGCCTGATTGGGGTACATCTAATCTTTAAAAGTAGACGCTATAGCTTAGCCTACACTATAGCAATTAGATTAATTGCAATTTTAAAAAATCAAGTTTAATATATAAAATTATATGAAATATTCCTATAAAACCGCTGTATTGTATCTATCTGCATTATTATTTACTGATTATGAATGTGGTAGTAAGAAAAAAATCAAGACATCACAAGAGAAATCTGTGCATAAAGATCCTAATAACGGCAAAAAAAAACCAGAGGAGCAAGATGAAGAAGCTAGCCTAAAACAGCCTAATCTTGACAAGAAATCAGAAGAGCCAAAAGAGCATGCAGTGTCAGATACCCTAAAGAATATAGATTTTGACGACAGTCAAGAGGATGAAGAGGAAAAGAAAAAAACTGAAAGAATGGAAGAACAAATGCAAAAAATTCAAGAAGAATACAAAAAAATACAAGAAAAATTAGAAAAAATAAATAAAGAGAAACAGGAGCTAGAGGCACAAAATGCAAACATAATTAACGAAAAAAACGAAGCATTAATAGCACAGCTTGATCAAAAACATCAACAATTAATAAAACTATCTGAGGAAAAAAACGAAGAAATAGAAGAAAAAAACAAGAATTAGAAAAAATATATAAACCACAAAGGGAAGCATTCCAAAAATTATATGAAAAAAAAATACAAATAATTGATGATAAAGAGGTAATAAAATATATAAATAGTGTGCTAGCCGATGGAAAGAAAAAGAAAACACTCAACAAGCTACTCGAAGCCCCCTCTGTTCAGGATACCATAAAAGAGGTAGCAAAGTATATAAATGGTCGTAACCTTAGCTTAAAAGATTGGGCCCTCACATTACCTTACAAGGAACTTACATCGTTTACTAATTTGCTCCACAATACTACAGGACCTTTGAGTAAAGTTAATAGTTTTATTAATTTATATCTGAAAATAGATAAAGAATTAAAAAAGAATTTACCTACTTACAAGAACTCACTTGCGGACAAGCATTTACGGAAAATAGTATCTGAACATTTTGATAATATAGAGTTGCTTCTTATTGAAAAGATAAAAGATAGAATTAATGAGAGAGAAAAAGAGTCGGGTACGTTATCTGCCAATAAAAAAGCATTGAAAGAACAACTAGATAAGAAGAAGAAAAAGTTCATAGGTCTACAGAACAAATTTGGTTGAGAACGGGCATAGGGGGGTATCCATTTAGCCAATGGCGAGGCCTGTCTTTTTAAGTGTAGTAGTTGATA
>NZ_JAACGD010000119.1 GCF_022810445.1 Candidatus Cardinium sp. cBcalN2
ATCAACTACTACATATAAGCCTTACTTACTTAGAGCAAAAACCATTATACTACTAAGCATTAATTTCAATGAGGAAACCAGAATGATAGATAATTGGGCGCATGAAATACACGAAGAACATTTAGAGGAATAGCTGGTTATCAATTTTATAAATAAGTAGTTTGTCGGAAGACAAGATCCTAAAAAATACCCCTTGTAAAATAATTACGATCAGCTAACCTACGTAAACCTATTAGGAGCAATGTCAGAAAAGCATTTCTTTTTTTTGATAAAGAAATCAAATAGTATACTCCCTTTATATCTATAAGGCAAGTAGGACAAGGAAGGTTTAGCTAAACCTTCCTTTTTAAGTTTAAAAAAATCTATTTGTGCTCGCACAATAGCCCAGCCATTTGTAAACTTGGCCAAGGCAACCATCCGAAAAAAAGCTAATAGGTTCAACCCTATATTTTTTGTAGTACGGCCCCAATTATTACCATCATGCTTATAGAGCATCAGTAACCTATTTCTAAAATTTAAGTAGGTTTTCCTAGGACTATTATAAGCCAATGTAGCCCCTCCTAGATGATAAACGGTGCTGGCAGCACAATAATAAACTTGCCAACTCGCAAGATGAGCACGCCAACAAAAATCAATTTCCTCAAAATGAGCAAAAAAAAGCTCATCAAAGCCTCCTAGTGCATGAAAGGCTTTGGCACGTACCAATAGACACGCCCCACTGGCCCAAAAAACCGGTCGTGTATCGTTGTATTGTCCATGATCTTTTTCAAGATGATTAAAAATTCTTCCTCGGCAAAAGGGATAGCCATAATCATCTATAAATCCACCAGCCCCTCCAGCATAATCAAATTGATCCGGTTGTATGAGCGACAGTATTTTAGGTTGGCAGCATGCAATAGCAGGATTACCCTCCATAAGGCTTACCAATCCTTTTAGCCAGTCTACTGTAACGAGTAAATCATTGTTTAAGAGCAAGTAATAGGTAGCTTCAATCTGCTTTAGGGCTAAATTATACCCTTTTGCCACACCATAATTAGACTGATAGACGATACGTTTTACCTCCGGAAAGTGATACTGTAGATAAGCTACGGATCCATCCGTAGAAGCATTATCGACTACTATAATGGGATAGCCATCGCTATAAAGCAGTAAGGTAGGTAAGTATTGTTTTAGTAATGCTAAACCATTATGGTTTAACAACACAATGGCCACATTGGGTGAATGGTTATTAGTTGCAGTAGCCTGTTTATGCCATTCCTGCATGCTTTTCCATCATTTCTTGGATCTTATGGTCTACCTCTTCCAATGCTAAGTTCGTAGCACCTACTATGAGATCCTGAACCATTTTTTGATCTTTTTTATTCAATAACGTTTCATCTATTGAAACAGAAAGTAGTTTTTTAGCCCCACTCACCGTTACCTGAACCAATCCAGCCCCCGTTTCTTTGGTTATCGTAATTTGTTCAATCTGCTTTTTGACCAGCTCCATCGTACCTCGAAGTTGGTCCATTTCTCCAAATAGCTTTTTTATGTCCATAATCATTAGATAAACATTAGTGTAATAATAGGGTTAAATAGCTCATCTGCTTTTTTTATGAGCTTGCACGATTTGGATTATGCAATAGCGTATAGGGGCTAAACTATGTATGAACACAAGCCATACTGCAAGCGTTAGTATAGTAGAATGGTGTGCTATAAGCAGTGGGCTAAAAAGCCAAATAAGTATAGGCAGATCTATCAAAAGCATACACAACCCTGCAACTAGATAAAATAAATAACTAGGTCTCATACCATCCAGTATTTGTGTCAAATAAACTTTGTCATAGCTTATGAGCGTATTTAACAACCAGGTTAGACCTAAAAATATAAAGAATTGTTGCATCCCTAATTTAAATCGAGAAGTTTGCAAGATTTGAGCAGGTCTTATTTTACAAGACAACATGACTAGCGCTCCAATAGCAAGCATCACTAAAGAAAAAAACATAGGAAATCTAACTGGAAAAATCTTTTGGATACAACTGAGCTCAGTTAGCCTATTAGATTGAGGTTTTATGAGTAAAAATAGTAGTTCAGAGAGTAGTAAAAGTAAAAAGATAAGTTGCACGTTATCTTTTGACACAGGTAGAACTTGGATATCTTCCTTAGAACAATCTTTAAACCCGGCAGATAACTTGTCAAGCCATTGCTCAGGTATAAGTGCAACCAGGAGACTACTGGCTACTGTTATGCCAATTGTAATGGCAACCATCATACCTAACAGATTCAGTATGGGTAACCCACTATTACCTGCAACAATTATAAGAAACATACCTGACATAGATAAAGGACTAACTAATAATCCCATATGTGCAGCAACCTCAAGTGCAACGATCAAGCGAGCCTTACTTGTGTCAGGCCTATTTTCTTCACATAGAGATCGACATAACCACTTTTTATCTCCTGTTAAAAAGACTAAACCATAGCAAAGCAGCAGAATAAAAAGCGAATAACCGTGGTTGAATTTTTCTAGAAAAGCACTGAATTTGTTTTTTAACAGATAAAAAAAACCAGCTGTTTCCAGCGTAGCCATCAAAAGTAACCAAGTAGCTTGCAAGAGCATTAAATCATGAGGCGGAGCCGCAGGTTGTACCCAAAAGGTTGATAACCCTAGGCCCAATCCACTCAATAACCCAACGGCAATGCCACCCAAACGCAACCCTACTATAAGCAGCAATAGGAGGATACCCCATCCAATTGTAATCATCATATAATGCATTAAACATTTATCAACCAGCTACCCCTATATAAACCAGTAAAAAACCAATGCCAATTGCACCAGCAATTGCTATTAAACCTGGTAACATAAAACTATGGTTAAAGAGAAATTTACCAATTCGGGTGGTGCCTGTTGTATCCAAATTAATAGCAGCCAACATGGTTGGATAAATAGGGATAATAAAAACACCATTAACCGCTGCTGCAGAAGCCAATAATATTTTAGGTGGAATGCCTAATGCCATACCTAATGGAAATACGGCTTTAATTGTAGCAGCCGAGCTACCCATAATAGCAGCCATTAAAACTAAAATAATAGCAAATTGCCAAGGGTGAGAAAGATAAGCTGATATAAACTGGAGTAAAACAGGTTTATTACTTTGCACAAAAGTACTGCTTAACCAGGCAACACCCAAAAGAGAAAACATCCCTTGTACACCAGCAGTAAATGCTTTACCCTGCGTAATAGACTTAGGTGAAACTCGGCACAACAACATAATCAATGCAGCAGTGGAGAGCATAACAATTGGAAGAATAGCATCAGATGACAACGATACTTTTATGCCATTTACCATCCAAGATGGGCGCAATGTTTGCATAGCATTCATTAAAACAATAACAAAACTACCGAGTAAGAAAGATACAATGGAAAGTTTAGCTACGGTAGAAGTTTGAGGCAGATCCGATAGATGGCCAATAGGTGCTACTATTTTACGCTCAATCATTGACGAAGCTGGCATATCTTTACTCAGCAGACTGGTTACAAATGTTGCAATGAATAATCCGCCCATTGTTGATGGAATGATAATCTTAAAAATGGTTAACATGGCTATTCCAGAAGCATTTAATAATCCGCTTAGAATAACCATTATAGAAGAAATGGGACTAGCAAGCGCACCGTGTAAAGCCGCAATAACAGAAAGAGATAAAGGCCGTTCTGGGCGAATACCTACTTCTTTAGAAACCTCTGCAATAACAGGAAGAATAGAATAAGCGATGTGGTTAGTACCACCCAAGAAGGTAATCGCATAAGTTACCATAGGACTAATATATATGATGCTACGTGGATGTTTTCTGATACACAACTCAGCCAATTGTACCAAGTAGCGCAACCCACCTGCAGCCTCTATCGTACCAACTGCAGCAACTACTGCAGCAATACAAAGCATTACATCAAAAGGCGGATTGGCTGGAGCGGCCCCTAAAAGCAACATAACCAATACGCCCAAACCTCCCAGCATACTTAGGCTAATGCCTTGTAAACGAGCACCCAAAAAGGAAGCAAGTAGAAGTATACTTAAGCCTATAAAAAGCATGCCACCAAAAAATTAATTATATCTTAAAAAACGTTCCAAACAGGACGACTATTACTGTTTATTTTAAATGCTAGAATAGAAAAATAACTCAAATATAGGTATAACGATACGAATAATAAAAGATTTATATAGAAGTAATTGACCCAATCAAAGACTTTCATTGATTTCAAATGAATTGACTGGTTTGGGTATTTTGATAATAATTATCTTAAAAATATGCTTAGGGCCAAGCAACAAGATAATCTATATTAATTAATATGCTCATAGATCTCACAGCCACAATGCCCCATAAAAAAGATTAGCTGAGTCGTCGACAACGACAGAAACAAAGAACCGAAAAAGCACATGCACAAGGCAGATATCAAGGCAAGCAAACTGATCATGAGTAACACCAGCAAGTGATCTACTAAGGAAAGATAGAATCAGAAGGGGAACCTGACGCAACCCACACGTAGCAAATTGATTAGCTCAATACAGAATAAGTACAGAACAATTATTTCCGTACAGGCAGTGTCGCTAGCTACTTAAACTAAATGAATTTCTATAAGTTAAAAACTTTTCAAGATAACCACCATTGGTACATAAGCCATAAGGTGTAGTAGTTGATATTT
>NZ_JAACGD010000012.1 GCF_022810445.1 Candidatus Cardinium sp. cBcalN2
GGTATATACATTAATTTTTTAATGCCTGCCAGATTAAATATCAACTACTACAAGTGTATTGGTATTTATTTTTTCTGACTGAAGTACCTGGGCAACTTAGTTACTTTTTTGCTTGATTTCCATAATAATATTATTAAAAGTGTTAAGCAGACATACCTAAAGAATTGATGCAATTTAACCATTTTTTAACTTATTTCTAAAAATAAAAGTCTGTTTTCACACCAAAGCTTATGCCTATTCCGAGGAGGATCAGCTTTTGAAGCTGTATAAATGGCTTATTTCCTACTGATTAAAAAAAAGAACCTTGAAGGTCTATTTGTATTAAACTTTTTAAAGATACAACGAGGTGCGTATAGCTATCTTACAAATAGGAAGATGTTTTAAATAAAAAGAGAAAGGAAGATAGATGAAAAAACAAGCCGAGTATCGCGCTGCTACAACCACTTTTTCCTTGCTCCTTTCCAGGCCTGGGGAGATTAAGCAGGAGCTAGCCGTACCGGCTTGCTATAGCAAATCTAATACTTTTTATTCAAAATAAAAAAAACAGATAAGAAAAAAAGGGAATAAATGGGGAAGGGGCCCCTATAGCTTTTATCAAAAAAAACAAAAAACAAAAAAATGATACTGCAAAAGAGTTTCTAGCAACAAACCTTCTTTCACACGCTACAAGAAGCCCCAAGATTAAAGTAGTACCTTTTAAACAGGGACTACGTCAAAAGTTAATGTATAAGAAACAGTTTCATGCAAAGGTAATACCGCCTGGTAAGTACCTACTTGCTTGATAGGTAGTTGAATATTTATCTTAGTATAACCTACGACTATACCTTTTTCTTTAAGCGCCTTGGCAATTTGCAAAGGGGTAACAGAACCAAATATTTTACCACCTTCCCCTACTTTTGCAGGGATTACCACCTTAACAGCTTCCAAAAGTGGCAAAAGTGCTTCAGCATCTGCTTTTAATTTTGATACCTTATGCGATGCTTGCCTGGCATTTTCAAGTGCAACTTTTTTATTGATAGCATTTGCCACAATAGCAAGACCCTCAGGGATAAGATAATTCCTAGCGTAACCAGCTTTAACTGAAACGATATCACCTTTTTTTCCTAATGTTTTGTGTGCATTCTTTAATATTACTTCCATTCTTGAGTTTACTTTAAATTGTCTGCTACATAAGGAAGCAAAGCAAGCTGTCTAGCACGCTTTACAGCAGAAGCTACTTTTTTCTGATACTTTAAGCTATTACCAGTAATCCGTCTAGGTAGTATCTTTCCTTGTTCATTGAGAAATTTCATCAAAAACTCAACACACTTATAGTCTACATAGTTAATGCCATAACGCTTAAAGCGACAAAACTTTTTAGTAATTGTTTTTTTTTGTATCGATTCGTTTACTAAAGTCATACTGCTACTTCTTTCTTAGATTCTTTTTTCCCAGCATCGGATCGCCTTGTCATATTATGCGCTAATGCATGCTTGTCTAAAACAAATGTTAAAAAACGTAATACTTCCTCATCTCGTGCATAAGTAACTTCTAGCTCTTTAATCAGACTGCTTTCACTTATAAATTCTATTAAATGATATACACCGCTTTTTTTATGCTTTATCGGATAACTTAATGGTTTTAAGCCTATCTCTTCTTCATGTGTTATGGTTGCATTACGCCCCACTAAAAAAGACCTATACTTATCTATAGATGCTTTTATTTGTTCGCTAGAAAGCACCGGAGATAGTATAAATACTGTTTCGTAATGTCTCATATTTATATTTAAATAATTTCCAGTTATGGATGCTGGGTACTAAAAGCAAATATCTAAAAAGAAATTAATAAAGTCAAGTTATTTTTAATAATTTAAAGCATTTGAATATCATTTCTACTATTTGAACTTAGCTTGATTTTGATGTTCAGAGGGAATCATCTTAATTTTTTAGTAAACTTTAAGGTTATCTTATAACCAAGCGGAAAAAGCAGTCTATGCGGAATATGGGTCCTATTTCTATCTTTGCTTATTAACTTTTAAGTTAAATGAGCCGTTTAACAGAAGAAATTAAGATATCCTACTTTTTAAATTAAACTAGTAGCGATACCTTTACCTAGAAAATACAACTACTCCAGTAGGTTACTAGACCTTTTACAAAGCCTATTTGTGACGAGCCACTTTTAAGAGAGGCGCAGTCGCCAGCCGTAGCATACTAATACTAAATGTATTGGAGAAGCATAGACAAGTTTGGGCACCAAAAGGCCCATTAGCAATAGGTTTTAGAAGAGGTCTACTGGTTTTAATGATTATTCAATGCAATTAGATATGCAATCTTATATTTTTACAGCAATAGAACAAAAATGGCAAAATAGATGGAAGGCGCAAAAATCCATAATAGATCGCAATCTCCTTACTGCTAAAAATATACCCAAGTATTATATGCTGAATATGTTTCCCTATCCTTCAGGCTCAGGACTCCATGTAGGACATTATGTAGGGTATATCGCTTCAGATATAGTGTGCCGTTACTATAAGCATATTGGATATCATGTGATGAATCCAATGGGATTTGATGCTTTTGGCTTACCTGCCGAGCAGCATGCTATTCAAACTGGGCAACACCCGTCTATTACTACTCAAAAAAATATAGCCAAATATATCACACAACTTGATCAGATTGGATTAGACTTTGACTGGGATCAATCTGTTAATACCAGTGAACCTGCCTATTATAAATGGACACAGTGGATATTTCTGCAAATGTTTAATAGCTGGTACCATACCGCTACCCAAAAAGCATCTCCTATTAAAACGCTTATTGACGAGTTTGCTTGCCACGGTAATACCAAAGTAGAAGCCGCTTGTGATGACCACACGCCTATTTTTTCAGCCCAGGAATGGAATACTTTTTCCGAAACAGAAAAACAAGCCAAATTGCTACATTATCGATTAGCTTATTTAAGAGATAGCATCGTGAACTGGTGTGAAGGATTAGGTACCGTTTTGGCTAACGAGGAAGTTAAAGATGGTTTTTCTGAAAGAGGAGGCTATCCAGTAACGCGTAAAAAGATGAAACAATGGAGTTTACGTATGACCGCTTATGCCCAGCGTCTGCTCACCGATCTAGAACCTTTAGATTGGCCCCTTTCTACTAAGGAGATGCAGCGCAATTGGATTGGCAAATCGCAAGGTGCTGAAATTAGTTTTAGGGTACAAGGAGAACGTGGCAAGACGATTACGGTTTTTACGACAAGACCTGAGACTATTTTTGGGGCTTGTTTTATTGTCTTAGCGCCTGAGCACCCTTGGGCTAGTTTTATGGCACAGCAAAGAAGTGACGTGGAACTTATTTCCTATATCGAAACAGCTAAAAATCGTTCGGAACGCAATCGCCTGGCAGAAACGACCTTCTTAAGTGGTGTATTTCTAGGTGCTTGTGTTATACATCCTTTTACAGGTGCACCATTACCTATCTGGGTGGCAGATTATGTATTACCCGGTTACGGTACAGGTGCGATTATGGGTGTACCTGCGCATGATAAACGAGATTATACCTTTGCCCAATCTTTTGATTTACTCACCTTGCCTGTAATAGAAAGTACGATACTTATAGAAGATGGGCCCTATGAGCTGACTGAGGGTACGATGATTAACTCTGATTTCCTCAATGGACTTTCTGTAGCAGAAGCTGCCGAAAAAGTCATGGAAAAGCTAACGCAAAAACGAATTGGAAAATATAAGGTCAACTATAGATTACAGGATCCTACATTTAGCCGACAACGTTATTGGGGAGAACCCTTTCCGATATACTACAAAGAAGATGGCCTACCTTATGCCCTTTCCCCGAATCAACTTCCCCTCCTATTGCCAGCAGTAAGTAGCTATAAACCCAATCAATCTGGGGTGCCACCATTGGGTAATGCATCCAATTGGTCTACACCAGAAGGTTATCCTTTAGACTTACATACTATGCCAGGTTGGGCCGGTTCTAGTTGGTATTTTTTACGCTATATGGATCCTCATAATCAAGAAACTTTTCTGAGTCGAGAAAAAGAGGCCTACTGGAAAGGGGTAGATTGCTATATCGGTGGTGCAGAACATGCAACCGGTCACCTCCTTTATGCACGCTTTTGGACGAAAGTACTTGATGATTTAGGCTACATTCATATTAGTGAACCTTTTCCAAAATTGCTTCATCAAGGGCTGATCCAGCAAGTTACGGCGATAGCCTATCGATTAAAAGATAAAAATATCTTTGTAAGTGCTGGGCTTATAGCCGAACATGATGTTGTCCCTATGTATATTCCTATAGCTTTTGTCGAAAAAGGTGTAGTTGATATCAAAGCATTAAAAACTTGGCATCCTGATTTTGCCGATGCACGCTTCTTATTAGAAGAAGGTAAATATATTTGTGGTGGTAAAATGGAGAAAATGTCTAAATCTAAATACAACGTAGTCGAACCAGAGCAAATTATTGCCCAATATGGAGCTGATGCCCTGCGTTTATACTTGATGTTTTTAGGGCCGTTAGAACAATCTAAACCATGGGATTTATCCGGCATAGAAGGGGTGTCTCGTTTTCTAAATAAGGTATGGCGTTTTGTACATCATGCAAAAAATGCTTACGCAGCTACTGCGTTACCCCCTAACGAGGCAATGATTAAAATAATGCATAAAACAATTAAAAAAGTAACCGAATCGATTAAAAAATGTTCTTTTAATACAGCTATAAGTAGTTTAATGATTTGCCTAAATAACTTATCCAGTCTTGAAACAGTACCCCTTTCTATTGTAGAAGACTTTATTTTACTGTTGGATCCTTTTGCACCGCATATGGCGGCTGAGCTATGGGAAAGTATAGGCAAAACCAGTAATCTTGCAGAGGTTCCTTTTCCAGTTTGGAATGAAGCCTATTTAGAAGAAAAAAGCTTTGAGTACGCCATTGCCGTGAATGGTAAAGTACGTACTAAAATGGTTTTTGATCATGATGCATCGCCTATGGCTATAGAAAAAGCCGCATTAGCCAATCAAGTCATTCAAAAATGGCTGGCAGGTAAGTCAACTAAAAATGTCGTGGTGGTTCCTAAGAAAATGGTGAATATCGTTGTATAGTAAGGAGTGTTTTTTATTTTTTGTCTATATTCTTCTGTCTATCCTGCCTGCTATAGCGCTGAATGGATAGGTTATACTAAATCTTGTAGAACATCTTAAAACTTTTATGACCAATATACACTGGATTCAACCTAAAGAAATAAGCTTTTTCCATGCATTTAAAAGATGGACAGCAAGGGGATTTGATGCCTGTGTGGGTGCATGTATACTTTTTCTTATCGGAGAATATGTATTATTTTCCGAGCATATAGTACAAATTATATCAAACGCCAAGTTAAATACCCTAAATGGGGTAATCAATAAACTAATTTTATTATTTCTATCTGGTGTAATCAATGCTTTGTTGATTGCTTACTTTGGTAACACACTTGGGAAACACCTTTTTGGTATAAAAATATTGGATCTAAAAGCGTGTCATCTTAGCTTGCAGCAAGCATTCAAACGTGAAATGCTGGTGTTGATAATAAACAATTCACTAAAAATAATATAACCACTTGGGATAAAGAGATGAACCTTCAAGTAATTTATCGTACCCAGTCCTTATGGATTACCTTAGTTGGTATAATGCTGCTAATAGGGCTATGCTTATCTATTATGGTAAGTTGGTATTACCATAAAAATGGTTATAAATTAGTTTAATGTTATATTTAAGTGCAATCCTTAACCCTATACTTAATACAACTAGCAGCATGGAATACAACTGGCTATTGATCGCTTTATTTTTCGGGATACCTGCCACGCTATGCCATGCAGAAACCAATGCAGGAGAAATAAAAGATGCTGAATTTGTAATTGAAAAAAAAAAGAAGAATAGAGTAAACCAAGCACAAAGGCTTTTTTTTAAAGCCCCTAGCCAAACCATAAAAAATCTTCACAAACCTTTAGCAGCCACAAAAGCACTAACATCGGAAACGATATCATTTGACCTTGTACCTCTTACATACCTTCCTTTTTGTTTAAAAAATAAAGAGGATCGTCTTGTCTTTAAGAACTATGGCAAAGTAGGTATGAGTTCCTTATTGCTCCCTTATCTAGAGGTTTCATTAGGCAACCATGCCTTTTGCAAAGGGATTTGGTGGACCCATCTCACTTTTGCCCCAGAATTATGGAACAAAAAATCGACGGAAGCCTCACTTCGGCTACAAGGTAGATATGGCATAGGGCCATGGCTATTGGACCCAAGTTTACACTATCAGCATAATTGGCACAAATATAGCGATACGACTCATAGCTCTAGGCTCCATCAAACAAAGATTGACTTATTGACTCAACAAGCGAGCGAAACTGCTACGCAAGATGGGCAAGTAAGCCTAAAACTGCTCAATGACCATCATAAAAAACTAAATGAACAGCTATTTATGCTGAAATATAAATGGGTCAAGCACTTGAATAATTGGTCTGTAAAAGTAACCACTTACAATGATATAGCCAGCTATACAAACCATAAGCAACAACAAACCCGTTTTATTGTTTCGGCTACACCTAGTCTTTATTTGCGTTTATTTAAATCTATACAGCTAAAGTCTGGCCTAAGGATGGCCTATCATAATGATCCGATTCCTGGAAAAATACCTCATTTTGATCTCTATCCTATGGTTAGGATAGCGTATGCTGTGTCTAGTCAGCTTATGCCTTATATAGGGATACAAGGTATGGGTGTAGGCGGCAGTGTAGTCCCATTACACCTCCATCATGTGGTAGCTAAAAATCCTTTTATAGCTTTCAATATGAAGCTATCACACCGTCATGAATACTTCAAACTGTATGGTGGGAGTAAAGGCATTATTAGACCTAATCTTTCTTATCAACTCGATATAGCTTATCGGAAATTTAAGAACCAGTCTAGAATAGTGGCTGTTACAAACAATGAGATTAGCTTGGCTTACCATCCAGATGAGTACAATGTATTAAAAGCGACTGGAATAGTCGACTACGCTATAGCTGGTACAAAATTCAATGCAACCATAAAAGGAAGCTATTACCGATATCCGGACAATAGATTGGCGCCTATTTGGTGGTACCATAAACCTATTTATAAACTAAAGCCAACGCTTACCTATAAAGTTCATCCAAAAGTTTTACTGATCAGTCATCTCCATCTACATGGCCCAACTACTGTAAAAGATCTAGCAGGTACCGCCATGGAACTAGATAAGATCATCAACCTTTCTTTAAATATAGATTTTTTTATTTCAACAAGATTTACGGCATTTTTAATGATCAGCAATCTACTAAACCGCCAACATATTGGTTACACCCACTACCCGGATAAAAAGATCAATATAACAGGCGGCCTACACTACAAATGGTAATTTATATTTTATGATAGATCGCATTGCCCAACTACGGGAAAAAATGGTAAGTACAATCATTGAGGATAAAGAAGCCTTAGAAAGCTTTCGACGTCATTTTATCAGCAAAAAGGGGGCCATTGCGCTTTTATTTGAGGCTTTTAAAGAGTTGCCTACTGGAGAAAAAAAAGTCATTGGTCCAACCTTAAATAGTTTAAAGCAAGCAGCAGAAAAGAAGTTTAAAAGTGCAGCCAGTGCAATAGAAGCAAAACATGTGTCGGTTACAGGGCAATCAGTAGATGTCACTCTTCCTTCTTTTGGCCCTACAATAGGTAGCCTACATCCCTTAACTATTGTGCAAAACAAGATTATCTCTTTATTTCAACGCATTGGCTTTAACCTGGTAGAAGGCCCAGAAATCGTAGGAGACTGGCATAACTTTACGGCATTAAACTTTCCTGACAATCATCCTGCCCGTGACATGCAGGATACTTTCTTTGTCCAGCGTAACCCAGACCAATTATTACGTACACATACCACTTCTGTTCAGATTGCCATATGTGAGACACAAAGCCCTCCTATTCGATCTATTGCCTTGGGCCGAGTCTTTAGAAATGAGGCTGTATCTGCACGATCTCATTGTTTTTTCCATCAACTGGATGGAATGTATATCAACACAGATGTGACCTTTAGTGATCTAAAAGGGACCATTTATCATTTTGTAGAGACACTATTTGGGCAAGCTACCAAGCTCCGTTTTAGGGCTTCTTATTTTCCTTTTACAGAACCTAGTGCAGAGGTAGATATCAATTGCAGGCTATGTCAAGGCAAAGGATGTACTGTTTGTAAGCATTCAGGGTGGGTAGAGATATTGGGTGCAGGGATGATTGATCCGAATGTGTTAAGTAATTGCCATATCGATCCTGAAAAATATAATGGTTTCGCTTTTGGAATGGGCATAGAACGTATCGCCATGCTACTCTATCAAATTGATGACTTACGGTTATTTTCTGAAAACCATCTTGCCTTTTTGAGGCAATTTAAAAGTTTTTTGGGACATTAGGTCGTATGCTGTTGTTCCAACTATAACGAGTGATTCCAGTAGCTTTTTAGAAGAGGCGTTTTTATAAGTCACCCCACCATAGTGCTGAATGGATAAGTAAAAATGACGTATTTGTTCATGACACTG
>NZ_JAACGD010000120.1 GCF_022810445.1 Candidatus Cardinium sp. cBcalN2
ATATCAACTACTACAAATAACTAAAAGATTATAAAAAAATATAAAAATGCTTGTTTAAATTATTTTTATTGTTTATTATAAATTTGTGATTCATTTATTTCTATTTAATATCGGTTTGCATGCAACATAATAAATTCTTCACTAGCCATTCCAACTTAGTAGTAATAGGCTTTGTAATGCTTTTGCTATGCACTGCTGGCTGTAACCAAATAACTGTTAAACATGATGTTAAGCAATCTGTTGAATCAAAGTCTGAAACTAACCAATTTAGTCAATCTTTTTCTGGCACTGATCCTGAGAAAATTTATGCCAGGTATATTCAACATCTTAATGAGTGTAGCATCCAGAAATTTGAATGTATAGTTGAATGTGAAATTCATATAATGCTTTCACAAAGCGAAGAGCAACAACAAGCTGCTAGCTCTTTATCCAATATATTGGTACATTTACTAAGCTCACTAACACCATTGAAAGAAAACTTTACTACCATACCTGAGGATCCGTCTGGCCAAACACTTAGTAAAATAGCAATTTTATTAAACAAGCTTTCAAGTCATGCCCAAACACTTCAATCAGATTCATTAAAAAAATTCAAATCGCTTACGCATGATCATATCATTTCAACAGTTGCTTTTAAGAAGGCCTTATCATTAGCAGTCGAACGCGCTCCCATAAACGTAGTCAATACAGTACTATCAAGTATATGCCAAATATATCAATCAGACCTTTCCCAAATACGCCAAATTATTTGTAGGCCTTTAGAAGAAGGCAATTATAGTTTGCTTTATAAAGCACTATTACGTCCTAGATCTAATTCAATAGCAATGATACTTTGCTTGGTACGTCATCTAGTTGATATAGAGCCTTGGCTTAATGATGATACTTCTTTGCTTTCGCATATAAAGCTTCTGCCTCTGGATATAAAAAGTTGTTTTTTAGACCAACAAGTTGAATATGCTCCTGGTAAATATCATACGGCCCTACATTTTGCCATTGAAAACGCTAACTATCAACAAGTTCAATGCCTACTAGAGCTTGGAGCTGATCCAAACATAAAAGATAGTTCAGGAAAAACCGCTTTACATTTGGCTTTCGGAAGAAATGAACCTGTTATAGTTGGATACTTACTGAAGTATGGTGCTAGCCTATGTCTAAAAAATAGCCAAGGAGTAACTATTTTTTCTATGGATCAGATGTTTAATAAAGCTTTAAACTTATGCGAACGTCTATGCCGTTCGAGAAGATTAGCCTCTAAGCGTCAGAGGCGAGCAATAACTGATTTAAGGGATATGTTACTTGGATTTAAAACTTTATGGAAATCAGTTACCTTTCGTAACCAATATAATTTGTTACGT
Organism: Candidatus Cardinium sp. cBcalN2; assembly: GCF_022810445.1. Lineage (GTDB taxonomy): Bacteria > Bacteroidota > Bacteroidia > Cytophagales > Amoebophilaceae > Cardinium. The sequence continues at coordinate 1,356 of NZ_JAACGD010000120.1, forward strand.
ACTCAATACCGAAATCTAGTTCTAGGCGCCTACAAATCTTTTCACCAAAACTTTCCCTACGGACAGAATTTAGAACACCATTATACATGCCAGAAAATTACGAATTGGTTAATTTTGTGTAATAATATACTAGACCTTGATAGCCAACTAATGTTTGATGATGTAAGAATATCTCTTAGTCCAAAAAGTGATGATAGCCATGATAGCTATGATAGTCAACTAACCTGTGATAGCGGAGTGACGCATGCCAGCAGTGGTATCGGTCATCCCCTCTACTGTAAGCCTTTATCCAGTACGCCTAATAATTATAACGAGCAATGCGCAAAGCCTCTATGCTTTTCAATAAGCTCTTTTTAGATAAACTGGGCCAAATAGATAAGACTTATCAACTACACATAAGTAAGCTTTCCACAAAAATCTATCCATTTATTTACATTTATCTACATTACCAATTACCTTAGTAAGGTAGATAACTTAAAAATGATTAAGTGAACATGTAAAATGATGATACAAACAAAGTTATTAAGAATATAGTTACATACTTTTTATTAACAATTTTTCTTCTTACTCTATAGCTAAAAGGTCAATCTACTAGAGAGTAAAAAATTGATGAAACGGTATATTTAAGCAAAAACTACATTACTTTTACAAGTATTTTACATATAATTAGCTTTTAATCAACTATATTCAGGTCATATAAAGTTGATGATTGAAGAAAATAAATACCCATTTCTGATCCCAATCGGTTGGTGGATAAGTCCAATCTACTAACTACGATTATTCACAATCTTATTTTAGAAATTATACTTTTACACAAATCCACAGCTTAATAAGAATAAATTTTTTGATTTATATCAAATTACTTATAATAACTCTTAGATAAGTGTGGATAAGTAACCTTGCTGCTGAGCTTGCTCAGTCTAATCATAAAACGTTTATCCTACCTTGAACCTTTCTTAATTATGGATAATTTTTTTTCCAGAGATATAACACTCCTTGCAGGATTAGATAAAGGACAATTACTTAAGGATGAACTGGGTATACACACTTATGAAGATCTTTTGAAGCATTATCCATTTCGGTATGAAGATCGAAGTACCCAATCTACTATTGCATCATTAACCCCTACCCCTGCAAGTGTACAATTACAAGGTTACATTAGAAAACTGCAAAAACTCGATAAGGGAAAAAAAAGATTGGTAGCACTATTTGAAGATAATACAGGACAGTTAAACCTTATATGGTTTCATAGTATTTCCTGGATTATGAAGAAAATAAAGGCTAATGTACTTTACTATGTTTGGGGTAAGCCCATTTTTTTACCAAATGGCCAAAAACAAATTATTCATCCGGAAATAAATTCGGTAATCGATAAATCATATAAAACAAGCAACTTGTTGCCTTTATATCATAGCACAGAAAAGCTAAAAATAAATCAACTGGGTAATAAAAAAATTGCTTTTTTACAAAAAAAGTTGTTAATTCAACTCAATGGAGTTATAGAAGAAACTTTACCAGGTTATCTATTGACACGTTATCGACTTCCATCTTCAGTAGAAGCTTTTATACATATCCATTTCCCTACTAACCAAACCCTATTAAAACAAGCTCAAAGGAGACTTAAGTTTGAGGAGTTGTTTTTTATTCAGTTAAAATTGCTTAAAGTAAGGCAGGTACGTTCAGAAAAAGAAAAAGGTAAAATCTTTAATGATTTATCATTATTCAACCTATTTTATCATAACCATTTACCTTTTAGCTTGACCAATGGTCAAAAGGAGACTATCAGAGCAATATATCGGGATTTAAGTTCTGGCAAGCAGATGAATAGGCTTCTACAAGGTGATGTAGGAAGTGGTAAAACAATTGTTGCTTTTCTTGCCATGCTCATGGCAATAGGTAATGGGGCACAAGTGGCGATTATGGCTCCTACTGAAATTTTGGCCAAGCAGCATTTTGAACGTTTTTATCTTTTTAGCCAGCAGTTGAACCTGCATATTGCTTTACTTACAGGGAGTACTAAAAAGAAAGAAAGAGAACATATTTTATATCGACTTAAAGTAGGCATACTACACATTATAGTGGGCACACATGCCTTGCTAAGCGATGACGTTTCGTTTCATGAGTTAGGTTTTTTTGTAATAGATGAACAGCACCGTTTTGGTGTCGCACAGCGTGCTGGTCTTTTAAAGAAAAATCAAATTTATGCACCCCACATACTCATTATGACCGCTACTCCTATTCCAAGAACTTTAGCTATGACTTTTTATGGTGACTTGGATCTTTCTACTATTTATGAATTACCATCAGGTAGACAACCTGTTAAGACACAACACTTTTATGAAAACTTTCGCTTAAAAGTCTTTCAATTTATAAGAGAACAACTTTTATTGGGTAGACAAATATATATTGTCTATCCCCTTATTGAAGCCTCTGCTTCATTGGATTATAATAATCTAATGGCTGGTTATGAATCTATTACTAGGGCTTTTCCGGATATTCCTATTGGAATGATACATGGCAAAATGGATAGCGTAGCTAAGGATATAGAGATGAAGCGTTTTGAAAAAAATGAAACGCGTATTCTAGTTACTACAACGGTTATAGAAGTAGGTGTTAATATACCTAACGCAACAGTGATGGTTATAGAAAGTGCGGAGCGATTTGGATTATCTCAATTGCACCAGTTGCGTGGAAGGGTGGGCCGTGGTAGTGAACAATCCTATTGTATTTTAATGACCGATTATCGTTTAAACAAAACAAGTAAGGAAAGAATCGAAACCATGGTTAAAACAAGTAATGGGTTTGAAATAGCGGAGTTGGATCTTAAACTCCGTGGTCCAGGGGATCTAATGGGATTGCAGCAAAGTGGTGCCTTAAATTTAAAAATAGCTGATCTGTCAAAAGATGCTGCTATTTTAGAAGTAGCGCGTGATGTAGCTAAGGCGATCATTGAACAAGATCCGGATTTTCAGCATCCCGTTAACTTGCCAATTTATAGAGAATATACTAGATTACTTGCTGTAGCTGGATATTGGAATAAAATAGGATAAAGATAGCGTAAAGAACCTTTTTTAATTTTTTTGTTTGGTCTTTTCATAGACGCTCAATCAATACTTATAAACAGTTCGCTATGTCACTGTACAAAAGTTTTGTAGAAAAATTTAGCCACATTCGCTTGCTCCATCAAGTGGAGGCGCTTTTGTCATGGGATCAACAAACTTATATGCCTGCTGGTGCAATTGATATTCGTGCTAAACAACTTGCTTACATGGCTAGCCTAGCACATACAGAAGCAACTAGTAGTATGTATCGTGATACATTAGCCGAAATGATCGATATCGATACGGAAACAGTTAAATTGCAAGGGTTATCCTTAATGCAACAATCCAACCTTAGGCAATGGTGTAGAGATTTTAAAAAAAACAACAAACTACCTCAAGATTTTATTAAGGCCTACTATGCCACTACTACCACTGCAACAGAAATATGGAAAAAAGCTCGACAAGCTGCCAATTTTTCTTTATTTAGCCCCTGGCTTGAGAAGATTGTAACCCTTAATAAAGAAAAAGCCAATCTGTTAGGCTATCTAGATAGTCCTTATGATGCCCTTATCGACTTATATGAACCTGGTGTAAACACTTCTACCTTATCCATGCTTTTTGCTGATTTGTCTGATTTTTTATCTTCTCTTGTAAGAAGAACTAATGGAAAAGATAGCCCTTATGAGAGCTATTTTAAGTATTCTTTTCCACAAGCAGCACAAATGGAGTTTGGTTATTTGCTCTTACAGGCGATGGGCTTTGGGGGTGAACATAGTAGGTTAGATTGCTCTGTTCATCCTTTTTGTTCTGGAATACATCCTTCTGATGTAAGATTAACCACTAGTTTTAATGGTGGTTTGTTGGCACATATTTTTGCTGTTTTACACGAAGGTGGCCATGGACTTTATGAGTTAGGACTTCCTAAAGGGGAATGGGCTACACCTGCTGGTCAGGCTGCCTCTATGGGATTACATGAAAGTCAATCCAGATGGTGGGAAGTGATGATTGGCAAGTCTTTGCCTTTTTGGTCTTATATTTACCCTTTTTTTCAAAAACAATTTCCTCATTTTAAGTCACTACCACTTGCTAATTTTTACCGACATATTAACCATGTACAAGCCTCGCCTATTCGTATTTATGCAGATGAAGTAACCTATTCGTTGCATATTATTCTTAGATTTGAAATAGAAAAACAGTTAATAGAAGGAACGATTCATGTAACAGATATTCCAGAGATTTGGAATGCCGCTATGCAAAAACTTTTAGGTATTACACCTAAAAATGACTCAGAAGGGTGTTTACAAGATATTCATTGGTCTTCAGGTTATTTTGGTTACTTTCCAACTTATGCATTAGGTAATATTTATGCAGCCCAATATTTTGCTGCCTTTGCTAAATCTTTTCCAGACTGGCAGGTGAAAGTAACTAATGGATCGTTTGCCTTTATAAATGACTGGTTGCGCCAAAAGATTCATCGATTTGGTAGAATGTATAATGCGCAAGAAAGTATGAAGCGTATTACCGGTTGTCCGATATCTATAGAACCTTATAAAGATTATCTTTCAAATAAGTATAAAGCACTTTCTGCTGCGTAGAACTAGTAGAGCTAAATGGGTATTCCATATATTTAGTGTAAATAATTTGCAGTCAGCCTATTGGGCATATAGGTCTAATTAAATCTAAATAAAAACGCTAAATGCACTATAAATAAATGTTTTATTTTAATATTGTTATTTATCTAACTATTTTTCTTTCTATTACTGGTTTTCATTGTGCTAGACTAAGTGAAGGCACTTTAACAGATTCAAATTCAAATTTGAATCTAAAACAAGATAAGGGTAACCCCGTAATTGCTCTTTTGCATGGCTTAAACTCAAAAAGCTCCTGTTTTAATAGCCTAAAAGAAAATCTTGAACAGGCTTTTCCTGATGCGCTTGTTGTTGCTTTGACTAGTGTTGAAAACCATAATACTGTGGTGCTTTCCATAAAAGAACAAGCCAATAGCACCTTCAAGGAACTGCTAGAAAAAATACCTGATGTATGTAATAGGCCTATCCTACTAATAGGGCATAGTCAAGGTGGCCTTCGTGCTTATAAAATGTATGATGCATACAATGATCTATTAAATGTAAAAGGAATCATTACCCTAGCTACGCCATGGGAAGGCGCTCCTGTTACTAATGCAGATCAAGCATTATTGTCAGAATATTGCCAAACTCCTTTTGTTTGGAGAGATATACAGAAGTTCTCCATGGACTATGAAAAAAATATTGATTTTATGAATACCACTTTGCAAAAGATAATCAAAGATTACCAAAAAGTAAGTAAATGCAGTGGAATAATAGATTTAAAGCCACAGAGCAAATTTTTATGTGAAGTTGCAGAGAAGCTTCCTAAGCTATTAGTTCCTATTCTAGCTATAGGAGGGGCCCAAAGTGACTTTAGGGTTTTTCTAAGCAAAAAAAGCAACTATGATTTTAAAAATTTACGTAACGTATGGACCATGTTTATAGTGGGTGAACCGTATAATAGAGCAAATAAAGCACATGATATGGTAGTGCCTCTTTACAGTCAGCATGCGGATAATATTGCACGAGAAAATAAAAATTTCGAACGATTTGTAGTACTAGATGCGCTTCATGATGAAGTTTTACTATTACCACCTGAGAAAAAATTCCACAATATACTTGAGCATCCTCGTGCATTTGAAAAGATTAAGGAATTTGCTAAAAGAGTACTATCTCAACCATCCAATCAAAAAACGAATACACCACAAAGTATCGCAGAGGTTGCTTGAAAAAAGCACTCTATTGATATTCCCAACGTATGCCATTTGGATGATCTTTTATAGCAATTCCTATTTTATGAAGCGTAGTACGTATAAAGTCAATTTGATTATACTGTTTTGCTGATTTAGCCTTTTGGTAAGTCATTAACACTATCTCTAGCATAGGATGAATAGAAGAGTTATGGTCTTCTTTGAACCCTAGTAGGTCTATAAGAAAAGTAGTATAAGTCTTGCGTAATGCATTCCATGCGGCTTTTGAGATAGCTGCGTAACTCAATGTCCCATTATGCCATCCATTTATTTTTTTTAGCAAATTAAATAAATTTGCTAAAACCTTTGCTGTATTGAAATCATCGTTTATAGCGCTATAGCAAGCAGCACAATCTGCATAAATGGCCTCATCTAACCTACCATTTGTATGAGTGTTTTCTACGGCTTCTTGGTCGAGCTGAGTCAATAGATACCAACCATTCATTAACCTGCGATAGCCTTGATAAGCTGCTTGTAAGCCCTCTACTGTAATAGAAAGTGTGCTTCTGTAATGGGCCTGTAGCATAAAAAAGCGTAATACCATAGGGCTATAAGGCTGGTCTATGGCTGAGTGGCTTCCTGTAAAAAGCTCGTCTAGTGTAATAAAGTTACCCAATGATTTACCCATTTTCACTCCATTAATTGTAACTAAATTATTATGGATCCAATAGGTAGCCAAATCGGTGTTTAAGCTAGCTTGTGCTTGCGCTATTTCGCATTCATGGTGTGGAAAGCGCAAATCCATGCCGCCTCCGTGAATGTCAAACTGATTGCCTAAATATTTTGCAGACATAGCAGAGCATTCAATGTGCCATCCAGGAAAACCCTCCCCCCAGGGAGAAGCCCAACGCATAATATGCATCGGTGTTGCCTTTTTCCATAAGGCAAAATCTACGGGATCTCTTTTATCTGTTTGTTTGACTAATGAACGCATGCCTGACCGGGTTGCTTCTATCATTCTACCTGAAAGTTTGCCATAATGGTGCATTTGATTGTATTTAGCTACATCAAAATAGACAGATCCATCGATTATATAGGCTAACCCATTTTGAATGATCTTTTCTATCATGGTAATTTGTTCGGGAATGTGTCCGCTTGCACAAGGCTCAATGCTAGGAGGTAATAGATTAAGCTGTTCCATATTTTTTCGATAGTTATTGGTGTAGCGTTGCGCTACCTCCATAGGACTTACCTCCTCTAGCTTGGCTTGTTGTGCTATTTTGTCCTTGCCTTCATCTAAATCTCTTTCCAGATGGCCTACATCAGTAATATTACGTACATAACGAACTTTGTAATCTAAGTGTTGTAGATAGCGGAAGAGTATATCAAAGGTAATGGCAGCACGTGCATGACCCAGATGTGCTTTTCCATAAACGGTAGGACCACATAGATAGATACCCACAAAAGGCGGTCTAAGGGGTTTAAATAGTTCTTTTTGTCTGGTTAAACTATTGTAGATACATAATGGTTGCTGCATATTTGTATAGGTCAAAAATATTTTAGATTTTTGTTAGTGTACTTATATGTTCGTTTTTAGCATAATATGCACTTCTATAGCATTTTGTGCATAGAGTTTTAAGCTTTGGGCGAATTAAGCAGCAGCAAACAATTGTAAAATTACAAAAATAAAATCGCTATGTATGAACAATTTAAGAAGCAATCTGTAGAAAAAAACCTATTTAGTATAATTGTATTGGCTCTATTTGGTGTGTGGTCATGTTTCCGTTTGCCTTATATACTAGGTGAAAAACAAAAACCAATGCTTGCTACAGTAGCTACCCAACAGGTTCGGCTTCCTTCTGTAGAACAGCATCAACCACTCGAGAAGACTCCATTAGTATCAGAAGATAAACCTCTGTTAACCAAACTGCCCGATTTTACCTATGCAGCTAGAGTAGCTACACCAGCTGTAGTGCATATACACGCCTCTCAAGATCCTAAATTGCTTAAACGGCATATTACACCTTTAGAGCAATTTTTTCAAGAATTTTTTGGAGAGAGACTAGTGATACCCAAAGAGTATCAGAGGCCTGCCCAAGCATCTGCTGGTTCTGGTGTTATTTACAAAAGTAATGGATATATTGTTACCAACAACCATGTGATTGAGGGGGCAGATAAAATAAAAGTAACCTTGAATAATAATAGGTCTTATGAAGCAAAATTGGTTGGTACTGATCCTCGTACTGACTTAGCACTTTTAAAAATTGACGCATCTGGCCTTCCTGCCCTAGTGCTAGGTAATTCTGATAAGTTAGAGGTGGGAGAATGGGTGTTGGCTGTTGGTAACCCCTTTAATTTAAATTCTACAGTCACGCAAGGGATTGTAAGCGCTAAATCTAGACGCTTAGGGGGGTGTGGTAACGGAAAGTTAGATATTCAATCTTTTATCCAAACTGATGCAGTTATCAATGAAGGTAATAGTGGAGGCGCATTGGTCAATTTATATGGGGAATTAATTGGCATCAATACGGCTATTTATGCTTCAAGATCTGCCTCCTTTATGGGATACGGGTTTGCTATACCTGCTTCTTTAGTAAAAAAGGTAGCTGATGATTTTATCCAATATGGTGCCGTACAACGTGCCTTATTAGGCGTAATCATTGATGATGTAGACGCTACGTTAGCTGAAAAATTAGGCTTAAAAGTAGTTAGTGGGGTCTATATTCGTGGCATTCAAGAGCATAGCCCTTGTGCAAAGCTATTGCAAAAAGAAGATGTTATTACCCAAATAAATGGGCGAAAAGTTAATAATTATTCGGATTTACAAGAAATAGTCGCTTGTTCTCAACCGGGAGATAAGTTAACTATTACCTTATATCGCAAGGGTAAAGAAAAAATGGTCAATGTATTGTTGGAAAAAGCACCTGATGCGTTGCAAATTGTAGAACAAGGTAATAAACTGAAAGTAGAAGGTGCTGTTTTTCAAAATCTTGATCCAAAAACAAAAGCTAAATTTAAGCTTTCTGGTGGTGTTTTGGTTGAGGAAGTTACCAAAGGAAAATTTCAAGCTGCTGGCCTTAAAAAAGGTTATATCTTAGTTGCGTTTGATAAGAAACCTGTTGCAGGTATAGTGGAATTAGCTGAAATCATTCGACGTACAACAGAACCTGTTTTGATACAGGTTATAGAACCTAATAAGGGCGCTACTAGTTATCTAGCTATTGACTTGGGTAGTCCTACTTGTCATAAGGAGAAATAAGGTCTGCCTATGTACCTATTGATGGCCTTTACATACTTTTTTGGCTTATAATGATCAAGAAAAATATCTTTTTAAACTTTATCTGCAGTTTTAATGGCCTTCTATTTCTATTTCTATTTTTATTTGCTATAATTAGCTGGTCTGCTCCAGTATATGCTGAAAATGATTTACCGGAAGAGGTTCCTCTATTAGAAACTACTCAATTTGAGCTCTTGGGGACAAATTCTGGTAAGTTACGTATAAGCATTAGGGCATATGAGATGCGTCAATATGAAAGTGGAAATATAACGTTGACAGGTGAAATAGAAATCATTATATTAAATAGTAAATCTGATAAAGGCGAAGGTCCTATTCATATTCAAGCCAATAGGCTTTCTTACAATAAAGAAAAAAACCTTTGTGTGATAGCCGGAAATGTTTTGCTTACTAAGCCGCAGCAACAATTCAAAATCAACACGGAGCATTTGTGTTATGATATGAACCAAGAAGTAATATTTACAGAAACCCCTGTTGTAATAGCAGATAAGGAGCATGTGTTAAAAGGGAGTTTATTACGCGCTACAAAGGATTTAACCAGGTATACAGTCACTGGGCCTAGTGGAACAGTAGACATGAAAAAAGAGACTGTTCTAGGGGCTAATCCATTATAATATTTATGCGTGTTTTGATAGGTTGTGGAGGTACTGGGGGGCATATTTATCCTGCGATAGCTATTGCCGATGGGATTAAAAAACAATTTCCAAATGCGACCTTCCTGTTTGTAGGCGCAAAAGGAGGTAAAGAAGTAGGTCTAGTAGTTGCTGCTGGTTACCCTATTATGAGAATTAGCATAAGAGGCTTTCAAAGAAATAAAATTATTAAAAACCTGTTGTTGCCTTTTCTTCTTTTAAAAAGCTTATATCAAGCAAGATCTATTATTAAATCATTTAAGCCTGATGTAGTTATTGGAACAGGAAGTTATGCCTCTTTTCCTACCTTGTTTGTAGCTTCTATTCAAAAAGTTCCTACGCTTATTCAAGAACAAAATAGCGTTGCTGGATTAACCAACCAATTGCTTTCTAGATGGGTTAACAAGATTTGTACAGGTTATCCAAAGGTTATTTTTCCTTGTCCAAAAGAAAAAGTAATATTTACCGGTAACCCTGTACGTGCATCCCTCTGTACTTTTCAAGAAGACCGCATGGATGCGCTTGAGTATTTTAATTTTTCTGCTTTTCAAGATAAAAAATGTTTACTAGTAGTAGGTGGAAGTGGAGGTGCAAGCGTATTGAATAGTACTATTTTAGAATGGAAAGAACAATTGAGTAACTTAGATATCCAAGTTATATGGATAACGGGTGAGCGTTATTTTGAGCCTATTAAACAGGCTATGAAAGATTATCGTTATATAAAATGTTATCCCTATTTAACTAATATGGAAATGGCTTATGTAGCAGCTGATATTGTTGTTGCCAGAGCTGGAGCGCTATCCATAGCAGAGCTTTGTGTAAGAAAAAAACCTGCTATTTTGGTTCCATCATCCAATGTTGTAGGAGATCATCAAACGAAAAATAGTTTACCACTAGTTGCCCAAGGGGCAGTTATACAGATTACAGATCAGGAATGTCCTTTTTTACTTATTCCTAAGGTAGTAGAATTATTCAATGATGAGGCGCAACAATTAGAGCTAGTTAAGCAAATGGAACCTTTTACCGCATTACATGCTGGTGCCCAGAATAAGCTAGTGGAAGTAGTCGTTGAGTTGATAAAAAGGTAGTGGTATGCTTTTTTTACTTAATTAATTGATAAAAACAGATATGTTTTTGTACTTTTGAAGCATGACTATAATGGTGAATAGATCCTAAAAACTTTGCAAAAGTTTGATTTCTTTTATCCACATAGTGTCACCATTAGGTGTTTCTAAATATTTAGGGATGAGTTTAAGTTTGGGGTGTTGCATCATCGCCTTAAAGCAAGCCATGCCTATTTCTCCATCCCCTAAGTTAGCGTGTCGATCTTTTCTTGAACCAAGTGGTGTCATGGAGTCATTGACATGTAGTGCATAGAGATGGTTTAGGCCGATGATTGACTCAAATTTAGCCAATGTATCTTCCCATTCGGCAAGTGTACGAATAGCATACCCTGCTGCAAAAACATGGCAAGTATCCATGCAAACCCCAATAGGCACTACCTCTTTGACTTTTTGGATCATATAGGCTAACTGTTCAAATGAATGGCCAACCGTAGAGCCTTGGCCTGCAGTAGTTTCTATAAGCAAGCGTAAAGAGTTCTCTTTTTGAAAAAGTGGTTCAAGTGCCCATAAGCTTTGCACGATTCTGTCTAAACAAGCAGTGGCATGATCACCCGTTGCAGCACCTGGGTGAAAGTTTAAATAACTGACCTTTAAAGCTAAACAACGTTCTATTTCTTCTATAAAGGCACTGCGGCTTTTCGTTAATAAGGCTTGTTGGTTGGAACCCAGATTGATTAGGTAGCTAGCATGGCTCATAACCTGTTGCATAGAGGTAGCCTCCAGCGTATCATGCCAGCTAATCAGCTCTGCTTTGTTTAATGGTCTACTGGCCCATTGGCGTTGGTTGCTCGTAAAAAACTGTATGGTAGTAGCACCTATTGTAGCGCCATGCAGTAACGCTTTCTCAAGCCCCCCTTGAGTAGAAGTATGGGCGCCAATAAGTGATTTAGTTTGATGTATTGTTGTGGAAATTGCTACCATATACGTTTAAGGTTTTTCTATATTAGTATAGCAACCTATGGTTTTCTATCTAAATTACATGATTCATCTAATATAGACTATATTACTGGTTATTTAATTAAATCTTAAACGGAATGAACATAGAAAAAATATCATCAGGAGATGATTTTCCAAATGACTTGCATGTCATCATTGAAATCCCGATGCATCATGATCCTGTAAAGTATGAAATGGATAAGTCGTCTGGTACTTTATTTGTGGACAGGTTTATGTCAAGCCCTATGTATTATCCTTGTAACTATGGATTTGTACCCCATACTCGTTCTAACGATGGAGACCCAATTGATGTTTTAGTAGTAGCTACTTATCCTATTATACCTGGTGCAGTCATTAAAGCTAGACCTATTGGCGTATTGTTGATGGAGGATGAATCTGGTTTTGATGAAAAAATTATTGCCTTGCCTACTAAAAAAGTAGCACCTGAGTTTGCACATATTGACCATATTGAGCAATTAAGCACCCTTTTAAAGGGTCGCATTCTACACTTTTTTAGCCACTATAAAGACTTGGATAGTGGAAAATGGGTTAAAGTAAAAGGATTTGAAGGGCAAGAGAAGGCTATAGCACTTTTGAAAGAAGCTGCGCAAAACGTTATAGGATAGTTAGTCGGGTAGGTAATATGATTTCTTCTTGAAGATTATGAACGAAAGATCCGACTTAGAACAAGACACTAATAACCTAGATAATACCGTGGCTTCCATAGGGACTATGGAAGCCATGTATGAGCAGTGGTTTTTAGCATATGCTTCTTATGTAATTTTGGAGCGAGCCGTACCTGCTATAGAAGATGGTCTCAAACCTGTGCAGCGTCGGATTCTCCATGCCATGCAGCTAATTGATGATGGTCGTTATAATAAAGTAGCCAATATTGTAGGTCAAACCATGCAATACCATCCCCATGGCGATGCATCCATTACAGAAGCCATTGTAGCCATAGGGCAAAAAGAATTATTAATAGATACACAAGGAAATTGGGGAGATGTACGAACTGGAGATAGTGCAGCTGCAGCTCGTTATATAGAAGCCCGTCTTGCGCCCTTCGGCAAAGAAATTTTGTACAGCCCACAGATTACAACCTGGCAGCTAGCTTATGATGGCAGAAAAAAAGAGCCTCGTAACCTTCCGGTTAAATTTCCCCTATTGTTGGCCCAAGGCGTAGAGGGGATTGCGGTAGGACTAGCTACTAAAATTTTGCCCCATAATTTTATAGAATTGATACAGGCCTCCATAGATTTGCTTAAGGGTAATGCCATTGACCTTTTTCCAGATTTTGCAACAGGTGGTTTAGCAGATTGTACTCATTACCAATCAGGAAAAAGGGGAGGAAAAGTCCGGGTGCGTGCCCTTATACTAGTCCGAGATCAGCAAACATTGGTGATCACCCAAATCCCTTACGGAACAACGACTACTAGTTTAATTGAATCTATTCTAAAAGCACATGAAAAAGGTAAAATAAAAATTAAACATGTAGTGGACAACACGGCAGAAGATATTGAAATCCTGATTAACCTGCTTCCTGGTCAATTAGCAGAAACCGTTATAGACGCACTGTATCTGTTCACAGATTGTGAGGTAAGTTATGCACCTAATGCTTGTGTGATTCAGGATGACAAACCTGTTTTTGTAACCGTTCATGAGCTCCTAGCCTATACGGTAGACCGTACCACTGCTTTATTGGAACAGGAATTGCTTTTAGAAGAGCAGACATTAAAAGAAAAAATATTTTTTGCTAGTTTAGAAAAAATTTTTATTCAAAACCGTATCTATAGGCAGATAGAGGATTGTCAAACCTGGGCAGATTTACTCATGACCATAGCAGACCATCTAAAGCCTTATGATTTTTATCGGCCGATTGTAGAAGCAGATTTGATTCGTTTAACCGAGATTAAAATTAAACGCATCTCACAATACGATAGTTTACGTGCGCAGGAGACATTGACCCAGCTCCAAACCAACTTAGCTACTACCATACATCATTTACAGAACTTGAAAGACTATACCATAGCCTGGTATAGTCGTTTGCTTGAAAAATATGGAAAAGGTCGAGAAAGAAAGACAACCTTAACTAGCTTTGATACTATTGAGCCACATGATGTAACGGCAAAGGAGTATAAGCTCTATGTAAATCGTAAACAAGGTTTTATAGGTTATGGCCTTAAAGGAGAAGAATTTGTTGAACTTTGTTCAGATATAGATGATGTGATCGTAATAGGTAAAGATGGCCAATATGTTATTACTAAAATAGCAGATAAACTTTTTGTAGGGAAAGATATTATGCACGTTTCTGTTTATGATAAAAAAGATACAAGACGCTGCTATAATCTAATTTATGTGGATGGTGCCACCGGTATAGCCTTTGCCAAACGGTTTCAGATTATAAGTATGACACGTGATAAAACCTATGATCTCACCTTAGGTACACCGGGTTCTAGAGTAGTCTATTTAAGTTCACATCCCAATGGAGCTGCTGAAATCGTTACCGTTTTACTCTCTCCTATTAGTAGAACAGCTAAAAGAAAGTTTGAATTTAACTTTGCTGATTTAGCTATAAGAGGACGTGCTGCCAAAGGTAATATCTTAACTAAGCATGCTATTTATAAGGTTCAACCAAAAACACAGGGTTTTTCTACCCTAGCTGCCGTGGAGCTTTGGTACGATCCTGCTACTGGTAGCATAGCCCCTAAGGGCAAAGGGCAATTATTAGGTCTTTTTGACCCAACAGATAAAATATTGGTAGTCTTTAAAGAAGGTGAGTACCTTGTAACCACCTATCCGTTGCCTTTTCGACTAATCCCGGATCGGGTTTTGCTTATAGAGCGATTAAAAGCTTCACATGTGCTTTCAGTGGTCTATTACAACAGTGTAGTGCGAAACTATTTTGTAAAGCGCTTTGTGGTAGATGTACGGGTTTTGCATAAGAAATATAACATATTCTTTTCAGAATCAAATAATTGCGTCTTAAAAATAGTTACTTCTTTTGTAGCACCCAAATTACAGTTGCACTATTTGGTGGATACGACTAATAAAGATAAACGATCAATTATGTATGATTTAGAAAAAGTGGCTGTTAAAACTACTAAGGCTAAGGGCACTCTACTTTCTAGAAGTAAAATTACACAAGTAGATTTGTGGAACGAATAATTTTTTTGTTTGGTAAGGATAGCTTAAAATTGGGTTATTTTTAGCATCAACTATTCATATATTAAGCTTGTTGCTTTTATAACTTAGCTGTTTAGCCTCAAGTCATTGTGCTATGTGATTAAATCATTTTAAGTACTATCTAAAAAGTAACATGAAAAATACCCTACAAAAAATTATAGGTGTAATGGCATTATCAGCCAGCTTGCTAAGCTATGCATCAGCCTTCGCTACAGTACTCGATTCTGACCAGGTAGTGAGTGGTAAACAGAATCTTTCGTGGTCTATTGGTGTAAAAATACTTACTAAAAATTGTTTTCAAGTTCTTGTACACCGTACTGCTAGTGGTGTAGAATTAGCTATTGATATTTTTGTAGGTTTGAAACTGTCTGATAAAATATCCATGCAAAGTGGCTTGATCTGTGGTTACAACGATTTGTATACAGTAGGTTATTATGCCTGGAAAAGGGAGGTAATTAGTGGTTGGTCTCTTGTTCATAGGCGACCTACAAAAACTAAATCCACAGTATTGCTAGACGTAGATAAAGTTACATTTTACGCGATTAGTATTCCGTTATCTATTCGCTGGTATCCAGGCAGCGGTCGGCAATTTGCATTACATGGGGGACCTCGTTTGATGATACCTATATCTAAAGTAGAACAAATTTGCTGCCAGGATTTGATTCTTGATCAGAATAGTAACTTTTGGGATCAGTTTCTAAAATTTATTGATGGTAAATTAAAGCATAAAGCATCTAACAAGTCGCTTAATGAGATTGCACTTCCATCTTATTTAACCTTTGACTTTGGATTTGATTACACATTCAAATCTGGGTTTATAATAGGTATGAATGGGTTAGGTACTCAAATAGGCTATGATTTTACGCACCTGTTTACTAAACAGGTACTGGCTATGCCGGCCGATAATTAGTAATTAAAAAGCTTTGTTGTATCCATTCAGTATTATAGTGTAGCTACACAAAAAATGCCTTCAGTAAAATAGTTGTTTGCCAGAACTTTTTACAGGGGACTTGATTTTTTGTCCATTTTTTGATCAAGCAAAAAGTGGGATTAAAAACTTTTTTACCAATCTTGCGAAGATATACGCTTTTATTTTTGTAAAAAGTTTTATTTTGCTTGGAAAGAGGAAATGGTGATTGCTCAAAAGCTTCATTTAATTGAAGTTTGTTGCTTTGCATAACTTGTGCTGTAGTTGTCAGCTAAAAAAACAATTTAATGGTGACGAAAATACAAATTTCTGTGATGCTTGTTGCATTATGCACATTTTTTGTAACTCATCATTCGGCTTCTCCCATAATGCCTTCCACTACTCCAGTGGAACAATCCGTACAAAAAAATGATTTTTTTGGTAAACAAGCCGAGTTTTTCTTGCCTTTTGGTATAAAAGCTTGGGCAAAAGTAGATAAAAAAGTTATTCAGAACCGTTGGGCCCTTGGTGGTGAAATAGCTATTGGTCCTGTTATGGAATGGCATCCTTTAAATGGAATAGGTATTCAAATAGGATTGCTTTATAGTTATAATGCCTTTTTTACAGTATGTTTTTCGCTTGACCGTAAAAGATTTTTGGATACAAGTTTGTCCTCGTTTGGCACACGTGTTCTAAATGCAATTAATGCTTTATCTGCCAAAGGTGAAGGCTATATAGCCCATGGTGGTTTAGAGCATATAGCATTTCATGCAATAAATATCCCCCTGTTTTTTGAGCTGTATCCAGAAAAAAGTCTCAGGTTGGTATGTTATGGAGGCCCTCGTTTCCTATTGACCTTGTCTAATCTAGCTATAAAAGAATTTTGTCCTGTCTATATTGATACGTCTAATATTAAAAAAATATTATTTGAAGCCTTGGATAGAGCTAAAAATCTCGATCCTGATAGTAGCACCACCCTTGATGATATAACTAATATAGCTGAAGATGGCCTATTGCAAATATATCGTTGTATTTTTAATCTTAATGTTCATCCTCATTATCATCCTTATCCAGGTCAAAACCAACTTCTTCATAAAAAGCAGCGCTATTGGGATATCGTTTGGGATTTTGGACTTGAGTTTAGAGCAAAATCTGGATTTGTAATAGGTATGAATGGGTTAGGGGTTGTACTGGGGTATCGTTATGTACGATAATTTCTTCTTATTAACCAAAGTCATGCAGCTAGACGAACCCTATCTTGTAGGTCTTGTGTTGCTTAGACCTACTATACATTATGATAGCAGAGGTTATTTTTTTGAAACCTACCATAAAGAAAAATATAAAGCAATGGGCTTGGATCTTTGTTTTATACAAGAAAATCAATCTTTATCTAAAAAAGGAACGGTTCGTGGCCTTCATTACCAGCTGATTCCTTATGCACAATCCAAATTGGTTCGTGTGGTAGATGGCGTTATATGGGATGTGGTAGTAGATTTGCGTAAGGGAATGGATACATTTGGTAAATGGCAAGGATTTTTACTTTCTTCAAAAAATCAACATCAACTTTTTATTCCTAAGGGTTTTGCCCATGGCTTTATAGCGTTAAGTAACCAAGCTATAGTGACTTATAAGTGCGATGCATACCATTGCCCAAATGCAGAACAAGGTATTCATTTTCAAGATCCTACATTAAATATTCCTTGGGAAGATTATGGTAAACCCCAAATTATTTCAGCAAAAGATGCCGCATGGCCTCTTTTCCAAAAGGCAGTCTTTAATTTCTAAATATTTATGTGAACAATAGCCTTCTTGTCAAACCCTACTTCTGTTGCTAATTTGCACATCGAGCTAATGTTTAAAGTTTCACGTATATCTAATTAGGAGCTGGTTTTCCAAGAAGTCTATTATTGATTATAAATTTGTTTTTAAAAACTATTTGTTAAAAACATTAAAAAATACTTGCAAAACTCAATTTATATTTATATAATAACATTTTTTATTACAAAGCAACTAACAGAGTTTTTTCTATATAGATTTAAGACAGCTATATAAGGCTATTGATCCTAAATACGAAATGGTTATGAATCTGCTAGGTTTAGTACAAGATAGATTGCAATATATATTATATGGTATAATTTTAATATCTATCGTTACTTGTAGTAAAGTGCCCTTTGTAGTTGCTGTTCGTAAGCGTGCGCAAGAGGCTGAAAACAGGTCATCTAAGCATAATAAGCAAGCTAGCGTTTGCCCTTCTAAAACATCATCTCGCTATCGTGGTAACGAGCTTCATTGGGCCGTTATCCATTGTGATGCACATGGTGTTGAAAGGGTATTCCAGTATAAGTCAGTAAACTGCATCAAGCGTGTACTGAAACAAAATGATAGTTGGGGAGTCCCTCCTGTATATTGGTGTTTAAATACTAATAATGTTTTAGATAAGCAACAACCGGCTCGAGGAAAAAACTATTTATCTATATTGGAGCATTTTTTAGATAATCCTCATTTTAATCTTTTTATACGAGATAAATTCGATAGAAACTTGCTCCATTGGATAGTTATTAATAAAAATCTAGAGGCACTGCAACTGATATTGGCTAGGTTCATAACGAACCATTCAGCCAAACTCAAGAAGCTAAGCAAAAAGGACTCGTTTGGTTATCCTCCTTTACATTATCTAGTTGTAGATCATTTAGATACTTGGACTAAAGCACATTCAGCTATACTGAAATATTTTTTAGAGCATGATCTAGGTGATGTTAATGCAAAAGATGCTGAATATTTACCTTTGTTATATTGGTTAATTTACTATAACCAGTCAAAGCTTGCAGTAATAGTATTAGCATCTCGGCAGCTAGAAACATTTAGAGCGTTTATCTCTAACGCACTTGACCAATCTTGCAGCTCTCGCTTTGGCCGCAGCCATAGACCTTTGACCTTAAAACAGTTATTGGCCTCTGTAAGGGCAATTTTAGAGGTGTCTGTAAAGTTTTTAAAAACTGCTGATCAAGTAGATACAGATTTAATGAATACAAAAAAAATGTTATTAAACAGATATTTTGGTGTGGATGTATGCAATCAACCCATTAACGGAGTGTTAGATATACTCAAGTTAGTCTTAGAATCATATAAGTTTGAAGAAGCAATCAAGCGCTTACAACAAAACCCATTATTGGATGAACTTAAAGAAGACATAGAGGATATCTCAAAAATATTTGACTGTCCAATTTATAACGCTGATCAAGGAAACGGACTGATAGTAGACTCAAAGCCAGTTGATGAACAAAAAGTAAAAGATTTTATAAAAGAAACCTACAAAAGATATGTTTATAAATAGCTAGAGGGGTATCTGCTCCAAGCGTAACTATTTTACAAGAGACATTTTTAGTGTACTGCTGCCACAGTAGTGGATAAATGCCCTAAAAGAGCTATGCTTTAAACGCTATATAAGTCTTATGAGCCTCAGGACACCACTAGTTAGCTTTTATCGTTACAGCTTTTATTCCTTGTTTCATAAAACCGATGCACCCACCATCCTATAGAGCAACCAACTATCGCACCAAATAAAATATCTGATGGATAGTGCACCCCACCATATATTCGACCATACGAAACAATAGTAGCCCATATAAAGAATAACCAGCTGAAGGGATACAGCGTTTTAAACGTTCGCCAAAAAAGCATTGCAAAAGCATATGTATTGCTCGCGTGAGATGATGGAAAACCATATATGCCTTTATAGCTACCTAACAGATGGATCTCTGTAATCGGCATCACATAGCAAGGTCGGTATTTTGCAAAAAATGGTTTGAGCCATGTAGCAGAGGATTGATCTGAAATAACAATCGTGAAGATAAAAAGTAGCACAGCATCCCAACCCAATCTTTTTTTAATAAAAAATATGAGCCAGATATATAGGGGAGTCCAAAAAAAAGAATTAGTTACCAATAAAAAAATAATATCCATAACTGGATGATGCAACTGGTTTAGTATAAGAAACCATGTTTGGTCAAACCTATTGAGAATGGTTAACATCATCAGTAGCTAGCAGATAGGGTCGTCTTGTTTTAGTTCTAGCGAGCGTTTCTTGTTGCGTCCAGGCTTGAATAGCTTTATGATTACCAGAGCATAACACATCTGGAACCTTTTTACCCTCAAAATTATAAGGTCGTGTATAAGCAGGTGGTGCTACCAATCCATCTTGAAAAGAGTCCGTTAGTGCAGAAGAAGCATCTGATATAACACCTGGTATAACCCGAACCATAGCATCCGCTAAGACCAGTGCAGGCAATTCGCCTCCAGAAAGCACATAGTCCCCAATACTAATTTCTAGCGTAATAAAGTGCTCACGTATCCGCTCATCTATTCCTTTATAGTGGCCACACAATAGTATCAAATGCTGCTTAAGGGAACATTTATTCACAAGATCTTGTTCTAGTGGCAGGCCATCTGGGGCCATATAAATAACTTCATCGTAGACTCTTTCTTTTTGAAGTGCTTTGATGCAATTGGCAATTGGTTCTGCCATTAATAACATACCAGCTGCTCCACCATAGGGGTGATCGTCGATTTTACCATGTTTGTAGGGGGTATAATCACGTAAGTTATGTATGTATACCGAAAGGTATTGCTGTTTTATAGCTTTTTGAAAAATAAAATGTCTAAGTGGACTCTCAAACCACTGTGGACAACAAGTGATAATATCTAGCCGCATCCAAGTAAGAGAAATGCCTTGTTAAACATAGCTATGTAAAAATATGTAGCGAGGAGGGGAGTTGAACCCCTGACCTTCGGGTTATGAATCCGACGCTCTAAACCGCCTGAGCTACCTCGCCCTAGATTACCTTTACTAAGTTCTATAGGTATAGTAGTTAAATTGTTTCTATATTTAGGGTAAATTTAGGCACAAATTTATAAAAATGAGCAATATTGGTATTAAAAAAATTGACAAACTACTATTACGTACTTTTGTAACTACTTTTATACTATTACTTGTATTGGTATTATTTGTAATGGTCATACAAACTTTTTTCGCAGTATTTAGTAATATTGCAGGTAAAGGATTGGGCATCCGGATTTACTCAAAGTTGTTGTTTTACTTATGTTTGAATATAGTCCCTGATGCTTTTCCTGTTGCGATTCTCATGACCTCTCTTATTGTTTTTGGTAATTTTTCTGAAAGCTGTGAATTAACAGCCATGCGTTCTGTAGGCCTATCTTTACAACGTACCCTACAGTTGCCTTTTATTTTTATTCTTGTTTTAAGCAGTACGCTCTTTTATTTTCAACATTACATTTATCCAAATAGTAAACAGAAAATTTTTGCTTTAGTAAGTGATATCTGGAAAAAAAAATCTGCTTTGTTTATTCAACAAGGTATTTTTTGTAACAATATACCAGGATATAGTATTCGAGTAGATAAAAAATCAACTGATAATGAGTCTATGGAAGGTATTATTGTATATGATTATACTAAAAAGTATGGAACCGTTTCTATAATAACTGCAGAGCAAGGTAGGCTCTACACTACTCCAGATGAAGGCTATTTGGTCATGGAATTGACCAATGGACATAATTATGTAGAACCTTTACCTGCTAAACATGATGATGCTACGTATGATCAAAAACCATCTTTTTATAGAAATGGTTTTTCAAGTCAAAAACTAAGGATTAGTTTAGAGGCACTTAAGCTTGGTAAAACAAATGCTAAATACGCTCTTGAGCCAAGAACAAGAACTCGCCCGCAGTTAAAAAAAATGATTGAAGAAAGGGCGCAAGGGTTAGTAGATTATCGTAAAAATAGCCAAAAATTCTTGGTTCAAGAAGCTATTCATTACTATGGCATAGCGCCGTCGAGCTTATCATTGAATCATGGTACAATCGAGGGATTAGCATCAACGCTTCAAACAACTAATCAAGAGGCTGATTTTATTTTGCTTAGAGATCGGCTTGTAGAAAAAAAAATTAATTCAGGTATAGAGTCCCCTACCCAACCGCATGACTATACTTTACAACGGGTTGTTCAGGATGCGTTGTATCATGTAAAGAAAAGAAAAAAAGCCTTAATCCATCAGAGAAATGATGAAACTATAGTTCAGGCAGATCTGAATGATGCTTTATATCAGCAGGAGCATCGTTGTGCAATTGCCATGCGATGTGTGATTATGTTTTTACTAGCAGCTCCTTTAGGTTGTATTATTAGACGAGGTGGTTTTGGCATATCTGTAATCATTAGCTCTTTTTTTATATTGCTAGAGTATATTCTTTCTATATTTGGCAGGGATTACGCTATGTCAGGTGCCATCTCCACTTTTATGGGCGCTTGGCTGCCTAACTTTATGCTATTGCCTTTTTGTTGCTTTTTTTTGGTAAAGGCCGAGCAAGGCAGAGGACTATGGTCAACCGATTGGTACGCTTTTTATATAAAAGTTAAAAACAAGATTAAGCGAAAAACTACTACAACAATAAGGTCATAAAGTGCATTTACTGGTTTTAATAAAAGTACACTTAACAATATTAATACAACATATGCGCAATTACTTGACAGTTATATTGGCAAATTTGATCTAAAATAGTACTTTTTTGTGTTGCTTGCCGCCATGTATATTGTGCACATGGAAGAGCATACAGAAAAACATCAAGGAAAAATAGTCGAGGCAGCTATTAAAGAAACGGGTTACCAAATGAAGGCAGTAGCTAGGGAGTTAAATATTGCCCGTAACACCCTTTATATTAGATTAAAGGAAGCTCAGTTAGAAGATTCGTTTATTATAAATGTTAGCAATATCATACACTACGATTTCTCTAAAGTCTTTCCGGAAGTATATGAACGAGCTAAAGCTAAGGTGAAAAATAAGCCTGAGCGTTTCTATTCAGATCAGCCTGATCCGTCTGGCTCATCTGATGAATTTCCTCAGTTACCATACTATGAGCATGTATATAAAAATCCATATTTTGTTGAATATAACTTATTAATTCGAAAATATGTCAGACTGATGGAGGATTACCGTACATTGTTGAAAATTTTAACCGCTATAGCCAATAACAATGAATTAATAGGCGTTAAAAAAGAAATTATGGAGTTCTTAGAAAATGAAAAAAAAGAAAACTAAAGACAAAAGTTTGTTTCCATAAAAGTTTTTAGTTTTTCCCTAAAGCAGCAAATCTTACTATCTTAAGAATAGAATTACAATTTTATTATCCTACTTTAGTGAATCCATTGCTAGGAAAATGAATTCAACGTATCATTATTTATTTAACTATTAAATTCACCTACTTTAGGTATAGACTCCCATTCAGTACTGTGGTAGGGTTATCTACCATAGAAAAGGAATGTTCCTTAACTTTTATCCAGGCCTTGATTTTTGACCTAAAGGTAGCTTTAAAAAAATTTTACCAATGCTGTGAACAGATACGGTATTTTTTTGTTTTGCTTGCAGCTATTTATATTGCAGTTATGGAACAACACAAAGGAAAAATAGTAGAAGAAGCCATTAAAAAGAGCGGCTTTCGAATGAAAGCATTGGCTAATAAGCTAGGTATTGCCCGAAATACCCTTTATACTCGGCTAAAGGAAGCTGATATAAAAGATTCATTTATTCTAGCTATTGGTAGGATTATACACTATGATTTTTCTAATGATTTTCCAGGTATAGATCAAAAGAATGAAAATAAGTATAGGTTTAATGCTGAGGCCCCTGATTACGAGCTTAAAGAAAATAATTATAAGCTGAGCAGTGACTCTGCTGTTATAAAAGATCCTTATTTTGATAAACTACAAGCATTAAATAAAAAATATCTCAATCTAATGGAAGATTATAACAAACTTTTGCAAATTTTAATTCTGCTAGCTAACGATAATGAATTAATCGGTATTAAGCAAGACATTGTGGGATTCATCAAAAATATTCAGAGTCAGAAAGATTAAAACAGTTGTATCCATGCAACATGGTGGCAGGAACACGTACAAAAAAACACCCTTTGTAAAATAATTGCGATTAGCAATCATCCTTTACAGCTAAATAGAAAAACGTTTCCATTTAGCCCTATGGCAGAGGTACACACAAAAAGAAAAAAGTAAGTTCAAAACATCTTATTTGCCACTGACTTGAATAGATACCATTCAGCTCTAAAGCTTTGTTTTAAGCAAATGTCCTTTAAGGGTTAACTTATATACTGAAGCAACTTCTGTCAGGGTTTCTTCTAGGGATAATTGTAACAATTCTGATGTGTCATTTGTGTTTCCGTTCACGACTGTGGCA
>NZ_JAACGD010000121.1 GCF_022810445.1 Candidatus Cardinium sp. cBcalN2
GATCTAGGCGCCATACCAATAAGATATCACCAGCAGTTAAACTTTCTAAATGTTTAACAAGACATGTAGATTGAATGTATTACGAAAATACCGAAGCTTATTCAGAGGTTCTGTCGCGTTTGTTCTAAACAAGTTATTTATCTTTATTATTTATACTTAAATAAGTAGTTACTATGTTTAAAATTTCTCCCGGTTTATTACTTTATTTTAAAGGATATTGTTCTTGATCAGCAGTCGTTCTGTTATTTTGCTAGATGAAATGTCGTTTTTCTTTGAGCTATATAGATCCGGAATAAATGATGCCTATAAGAAGCGCAAAAGTTGATCACTCTACGCTACAAAGATGGATTATTAAGTTTGTTCCTTTTATAAACAGGTAAGAAAAAGAAAAAGATCAGCTAGTAGTAGTTGAAGAATGGATGAAACGTATGCTAAGCTAAATGGGAAATGGCTCTATTTATATAAAGCAGTAGATCGTTATGGTGATACGGTTGACTTTTTTCTGTGTAAGTATAGAAATAAGTCTGCAGCCATTATCATTGCAGGAGGTAGCAAACATTCGTGTGATTCAAAAAGGACAACTAATCGAAGCTAATCACACCGTTTCTACTTTTGAGAACTTTGCTAGGCTAATGGCCGAATAATGTTCGAAATTTCAGGTAAAGGAAAAATTACAATCAATAACAATTATAGACGCCACAAAACCACGGAGATCAGATATCTTTTTAGATTTATAATCAGACATACATCACAGAAATCAAGTATAAATCCA
>NZ_JAACGD010000122.1 GCF_022810445.1 Candidatus Cardinium sp. cBcalN2
ACTTGATGGATATCACATATCATATAGGAAAACGTCCCCTCATTAGCGCTATCTATTTTTTCTACCAGTAACCTAGGCGGATTACCTATTTCTTGAGATAAAGCCACCTCTACTTTACGCATAAGCCTATCTAAGGTAATTTGGGCAGGTTGCAGCAAAGCATGTTCTTTAATCTTTTCCCTTTTATTAAAATAAGTGACCCAATCATAAAACTTATTAATAATGCTTTGAAAATCTTCCTTAAAAAGGGGAGTATCCTTATCTAAAAAGGAAATAGACTCCTCCACTTTACGGACTACTTGCTCTAAAATAAAACCGTAGCCTTTAACAACAGGCACACGATTAGAAGGAACCAAAGCTGCATCATAGAGAGAGGCTTTGAGTTGTTGGGATTCCCTAATTTTTACTTGATTATTCAGGTAAAGAATTTGGCTTGTACAACTACCTAACTTGACTTTAAAGAAAATAGTGATGGCAAATATGAATAGAGTGGCTATAAATAGTGGGAAGAGAGAAGATAATAATGGGAAAGGTAACCCAATAAGAACGGGATAAATAGAGACTAATAATGTAGTAGCCACAACCCCTATGGACAAGTAGAGCGGCAAGAACCATAAGATTAGCGTAGCATGGGTCAAAAACAAGGATATAGTAAAAATCGGATCCAGCAGATGGTAGCAGTGCCAAATGATATTTCCAGGAAGATAAACTACCAGCCATACCAGCCAGCATAGGCCAATAAACCAGCTTGGAATGATTCTTATCTTTTTCGAGATATCATAAAGAAATGGATAGCCTATAAAAAAAGCAGCTACAAAAAGCTGCACAATAAGCCAAGGACCACTATGGGCAATAGACGCTATAAAATGCGTCACTAAGCTAGTAATCGCTAGATAGAATCCGATACATACGATGGTAGTGTGACTCGGTTTGAGCTTAGCCAAAGTGGCTCTTCTATTGGCCCAGCCATTTTTAATGGCTTCTTTTCGTTCTGCACTTCTTCGGGCCTTTTCTTGTTGTATTTGTTTAAAATCGGTATCTGGTCCAACCCAACCTGTAGTTTCTGGTTGTTTCAAGAGGTAGTGGGCAGCCAGCATGGCTAGACCATTGGCTACAGCAGCCAGAAAAGAACCGTCTATGCCTGTTGAAGGTTCAACCCACTTGTTCCAAGCTAAAATAGTTAGTAAACCAGTAGCCATACCGATCAAAGCGGTACGAGAAGTGCCACGAAAGCCAAAAATAGCTAAGATAAAAGGGACTACCAGGATGGGTACAGCCGAATCAATAGCCCAATACATTAATATTAAAAGATCTCTACACCGAAAAGCTATCAACATGGCCAATAGGCCGAAAACTATTGTGGCCCACCTACATATTTTAAGTTGATCTTTATGAGTGATTGTTTGGTCGTTTTGTTTTTCCTTTTGTGATATAATTTGAAAAATATCATGGCTAACCATAACAGAAGAAAAATTTAAGCAAGAATCGGCCGTAGACATAGCCATTGCGATTAAGCCAATCGCAAGAAATCCTTTAAAAATAGGGGAAATATGAGTCAAAATATACGGCCAAATCGCTTCTTTGGTTAAATTTAGTTCCCCTACAAAAACAAATACACCAATTAAAATAAAAAAAGATTTTATAATAAAACTAAAAATAGCTGTATAGGCAAAAACATTCTTAACCTGAATAGGACTAGACGCCATGTATATGCGTTGAATAACCTGAGGACCTGTATAAGGTATCATGCAAGATAAACTTAATAGTACCAAACTGATTAGCTGGGTGTTACAGCCAAATAGTTTGCTAAAGTGAAATTTAGGGTTGCTTTGTAGCATAGGGAAAATTTCGGAAAATGGTTTACCCACTTTTACGAACATAAACCAAGCAAGCAATGGGATAACAACAGCAAAAGTTATAAATTGGAATACATCTGTATAGGTAATCGCACGAATTCCGCCAAAAGCAGAATAGAAAATAAGGATTAAGGTAGAAAGAATGGTAATAACACCAGTATCGACTGAGCGGAAACACATGCCAATAGCATTAGACATTACAACAATTTGCCCAGTAGTAACAACAATAGAATGAGAAATAGCAACTAAAGCAGCTATTAACCTTGGGTATTTACCATAAACACTACCTATGGTTTCTGGCATAGAAATATGGTCCATAAATCGCCCCATACGCAATGCGAGCCTGCTGGTAACCCAATAATCAATAATGCCTGTAAATACAAAAGTTATCCAGTATAAGCCAAGTACATAAACAGACTCTACATTACGGATTAATCCTCCCCCGCCGTAAGCAGTAGCCAATACGGTAGCCACGAGAGTAGGCGTTGCAAAATTTTTATTACCAATAGCATGTTCTCGAAAAGTAGTTTTTTTTCTACTAAAATAAATCCCTACTACTAAGGTTAATACCAAAAAAGCCGCCACTATGTATAGGGGTATATTCAAACAAACCATACAGCAAAAATTAACAAGGTTAAAAAACGCATCTATTCACTACTCTGGTAGAGCTATCCACAAAAAGAAAAACGCCACTTGTAAAATAATTGCGACTAGAAATCACCCCTTAGAGCTGAAATAGAAAAACAGCCTTGTTTGAAGCCCGCACAGCGGGCGAGTTCTGTTTTTCCAGCTCTAAGGG
Source organism: Candidatus Cardinium sp. cBcalN2 (assembly GCF_022810445.1). GTDB lineage: Bacteria > Bacteroidota > Bacteroidia > Cytophagales > Amoebophilaceae > Cardinium. The sequence continues at coordinate 2,656 of NZ_JAACGD010000122.1, forward strand.
GGTGATTGCAGCAATTTTTTACCGAGGGCTTGATTTTTTGTCCACTTTTTTATCAAGAAAAAAGTGGTATAAAAAACTTTTTTACGACTGCCCTGAACGAATACTAAAAAACAGCTACAGAAGTCATACAACTTTCATCATAACTATTTATTTCTACAAATCAAAAAAAGGAACGTATTTAATAGACTGTAAGCTGCGCTTTCAGCAACTTTTTTCATCAGCGCTTGATTTTTTGGCTACTTTTTGATCAAGCAAAAAGTAGCTTTAAAAAATTCATTTTTTAACAGTGTCAGGAACAGATACGACCTATGGGGTAGGAAGCAAAAAAATTG
>NZ_JAACGD010000123.1 GCF_022810445.1 Candidatus Cardinium sp. cBcalN2
GTTCTCATGTCCGAGGAATAGATTGTAGGGAAAAATTGTCTCAGAATTTTAGATTTATGAGCCATAAGCCACACACATACTCTTCGATATGAACTTTTGCAATTTCGACAAATCATGTGAATGTTGAATAGATTCATGATAATATTATGAAAGAAAGCGAATCATGATGGAGAGAGAGGGGGAGGAAGATGTATACTGTCGGAACCACGTTCTGAATCCGCTATTAAGTAGCCTTTGAGCTATGATTCCAACCGATAGATATGTATATTTAAATGAATAATCTGGAAAATGTTTAATGTGTTCGGCATGAGTATTTGCTCATTTGCATACTATATTGCCTCACGGCAAGAGAGTTGGTGTCAGATAGAGAAATATTGATTTCTTTGAGCAAGAAATTGACAACAATTATTAACATCTTCCGATGAATTGAATCGTTTGAAAAATCTGTTTCTCCTACTTATGTGTAATCTCTTCCACTTGCTTCCTTCCTTCTCATCATTACAGCAATGCTGGAAATTCATAAAAATCGACAAACTATTTCAAAATTGAATGGTGGAGAAGAAGAAGAAGAAGAAGAAGAAGAAGAAGAAGAAGAAGAAGAAGGAGAAGGGGAGGAGGAGGAGGAGGAGGAGAAATTGATCGGCCATTGGAGTGAATATGATTTGACGATTATGCATAAATTATCATTTGGAAGCGATTTTACGCACAAAATTTATAGCTCTCAAAGCTAGTGATTATGAATGGGTAAAACAGTTGGAAAATATATAGCATATCATTCGGAAAGCCCAAACAGAATTGAAATGAGATATAGTTGAACCGTTCCGTAAAACTGGAATCATTCTAAAAAATATCATGAGGAATTTTTCGAAAAAATTATCATCCAGAAATTCACGTATGTGTACTCACATACACATTACATTTATGGATTCTTTTCTCGAAACATACAACTTGAGGTGAATATTGTTTTTTTTTCAAAAACGATTCGTTCACTTGATGATGGCCAGTGATGATATAGCCAGCCATTCTTCAAATGTATTTCAAATCACACACAGACATTCAGTATTATGTTCTTATTCTTATTCTTAGCTCCTTTCTCGATGCAAAAGTGACATGAAAAAAGTGAATAAAAGAAATGATGATAGTTGCTGCAGAAAAAGCCATTAAATCATCATATCTCTCTCTCTCTCTCTC
>NZ_JAACGD010000124.1 GCF_022810445.1 Candidatus Cardinium sp. cBcalN2
GCGTTTTTGCTTTTTCTACGTAGCTTTTGCCACTGCGCTGATCGGCTACTATCAGATTTTTTAAACCCTAAACGAATAGGTATGTTTTGACTCTTACGATTATCTATTGCACATCTGATAGCAATCACGTTTAATGCTAGTTGGTGGAACCCAATAGCTACCAGCTTAGCACAAGCCGATGTAACGATACCTAAGCCTTGAAATGCCTCCCCTATCCAATAACCAATTTCAGCTTGACCACTCGATAGTCAATCTTATTAAAACTGATGGTTCCACAAATTTTTCTCTTGTAAAATATACCAAAGGTAAGCCGACTATTTGCGCAAATTGCATTATGAGCACTAGTGATAAAATGTAAAGTATCACTTTGCCTCATGCATGTATCTAGCCAAGGCAACCATTCTTTCAAGTAGGCTCTATTGTTATTAGTTAAAGAGAATAAATCTTCTGCATCGTATTCATCTAACTATTTAATCATTAAATCTGCATGCAAGACTACTGACTTGGGAACTTCTGATAAGCTTTTAGAACTCTTCATCTAGCTTAAACCGAGCCTTGTCTTTGTCTGACGAAATACTACTCATTACACCTGACTTTTGGTACTCACCCACTCGCTTTTCAAAGAAATTGGTTTTTCCCTGTAAAGCAATCATTTCCATAAAGTCAAATGGATTGGTTACATGATAGATTTTTTTGCATCCCAGTTCCAATAACAGCCTATCGGCCACAAATTGAATATATTGGGTCATTAAGGTGGCATTCATACCAATCAATTTAACCGGTAACGCATCAGATACAAATTCACTTTCAATCGTGACAGCATCAGCTATAATTTGCGCTACCCGTTCCTCTGGCAGTTTGTGTTTGATATGTTGGTTGTAGAGCAAACAAGCAAAATCACAGTGCAACCCTTCATCCCTGGAAATGAGTTCATTAGAAAAGGTTAGTCCCGGCATCAACCCTCTTTTTTTAAGCCAAAAAATAGCACAAAAACTACCAGAAAAAAAGATCCCTTCTACTGCTGCAAAAGCAATCAGTCGTTCTGCAAAAGAGCCTTTGCTAATCCAACGCAGCGCCCAATCCGCTTTTTTGCCTACCCACTCAATGGTTTCTATAGCGTTGAACAATCTATGGCGTTCTGTGGGATCTTTGACATAGGTATCAATGAGTAAAGAATAGGCTTCGGAATGGATATTTTCAATAGCAATCTGGAAGCCGTAAAAAAACTTGGCCTCTGTATATTGGACCTCATTGGCAAAATTTTGCACCAGGTTTTCATTCACGATCCCATCACTAGCGGCAAAAAAGGCAAGGACATGGGTAATGAAATGTTGCTCGTCTGAGGTTAAGTTTTCCCAGTCTTTTATATCTTGGCTAAGATCGATCTCTTCTGCCGTCCAAAAACTAGCCTCTGCTTGCTTATAAAAGCTCCAAATATCGTGATGCTCAATAGGAAACAAAACAAATCTGTTTTTATTTTCTTGCAAAAGAGGTTCATCTACATAAGTATGGTTGCTCATCTGATTCTTTGAATTAAATTTTATTTAATAGGTATTTGCGATTAGCCGTTTTTCGAACTTGGCTTCTGCTAAAGGTTACTATGCCTAACAAACTTAATTAAATGCAGTCAAAGGTTCAACTTTTTCCAAACGGATTAGTTAGATAGAGGATGAATGTTTAGATCCAGGGTTTGGATATAAGTTATGCTATAAACAGATCAACAATGGAAACTAGATAGCTAGTATAGGTTAAACTGACCAAAGCAAAAATAGAATAAAGCTTGTCGTCCATTCTATAATTTATGATTAAATTTGAAAGTAATGTTGCAATGATCAATTTCTATCCACATAATACTTGTAGCAATACCCAGTTATTTTGATTGTTGATCATAAAAAACGAAACTTATATTCTATTTTTTCTTAATTTAGGCTAACATTACCTCTAAAAAAGTAAAACTTTAGACTTTAATTTATTTACCATTTTTATTTTACCATTATGGTTGTTGCAGAGCTTTATTTATACCTTTTCATGCTAGTTATGGGGATCATATTTTTTTATTTTTTCCCCGTTGGTCTTTGGATTACGGCTCGTTTTTCTGGCGTGCAAGTAGGTCTATTTGAATTGGTTTTTATGCGTATTCGGAAAGTTCCACCTGCTGTTATTGTAGATGGGCTTATAGTAGCCACTAAGGCTGGTCTTAAGTTGACCCTGATGGAAGTAGAAACCCATTATTTAGCCGGTGGTCATGTGCCATCTGTTATCAAGGCACTTATTTCTGCAGACAAAGCCAATATTAGCCTTTCTTTTAAGCAAGCTACTGCTATTGACTTAGCGGGTAGGGACGTATTCGAGGCGGTGCAAATTTCTGTTAATCCAAAAGTAATCAATACCCCTTCTGTAGCGGCTGTGGCCATGGATGGTATTCAGTTGGTTGCCCAAGCAAGGGTTACGGTTAGAGCCAATATTCAACAATTGGTAGGTGGTGCTGGAGAGGAAACTATTTTGGCACGTGTAGGAGAGGGCATTGTGACCTCTATTGGCTCTTCTCACAGTCATAAAGAAGTATTAGCCAATCCGGATAAAATTTCACAGTTGGTATTGAATAGGGGGTTAGATGCAGGAACTGCTTTTCAGATACTTTCTATTGACATTGCTGACGTGGATGTAGGTGACAATATTGGTGCCAAGCTCCAAATTGATCAAGCCAATGCTGATTTGCGTGTAGCCGAGGCTAAAGCAGAAGAAAAACGGGCTATGGCAGTAGCTTTAGAACAAGAAATGAAGGCCAAATCTGAAGAAGCAAGGGCTAAGGTTATTTTAGCTGAGGCAGAAGTACCACAGGCTTTGGCATTTGCTTTAAAAAATGGTCAGTTAGGGGTTATGGATCATTATCGTATGCAAAACATAAAAGCAGATACGCAAATGCGTGCTAGTGTAGCTGCAGGTGATCTGTTACCGAGTCAGGGGCATTAAAATAAAATAATATAGTATATAGCTTAGTTGTTCGACCCTACCATTTCGTGAACTCCGAACAGCTACCAAAAAATTGTATCTGTTCACGACTTTGGTAAAAAATAAATTTTTATTGTTACTTTTTTCTTGATAAAAAAGTAGCTTTCAAAAATTCATTTTTTACCAGTGTCATGAACAGATACGTTGACTTAGCTTAACCCT
>NZ_JAACGD010000125.1 GCF_022810445.1 Candidatus Cardinium sp. cBcalN2
TTTGGTTACTTTTTTATAAATAAAAAAGTAACTTTAAAAGTTCATTTTTTACCAATGTCGTGAACGCAAACAACTCGTCGAGCCGGTGCTTAAATCCTCACGTACATCTAGTAAGCTCCAGTTTTGTGCTCCGTCTCTCCTACAATACAAATTCCTCACCATAAGCGAGTTTTGCAGGAAGCCTATAGTATTTAAATTTAATTTAAAAAAAATTATTAGCTTTGGACTACAACAACAAAGTCTATTCCAATGCCCATTGTACAAACTAGCTTTCTATAAATCTTGAAACCATAACCCAATTAAGATAAATGTCTACTACGGATGCTCCTTTATATAGCGCAAATCATACCTTTAAAGAATTAATTGCTCATGCACAGCGCTATGGTTTTATCTATCCATCCAGTGAAATTTATGATGGTCTACAGTCTATTTATGATTATGGCCCTTATGGCGTAGCCTTAAAGCGGAATCTTCAAAACTTTTGGTGGCAAAGCATGACCCAGTTGCATCAAAACATTGTAGGGATTGATTCAGCCATTATGATGCACCCTACTACCTGGAAAGCTTCTGGCCACATAGATGGCTTTAGTGACCCAATGGTAGACAATAAAGACTCCAAAAAGCGCTACCGTGTAGACCTACTGATAGAGGAACATGCCACGCAATTGGTTGCCCAAGGTAAATCGACTCAAGCCAAAGGCTTAACGGAAGAGATGGAACGCTGTTTAGCAGCTGGTGACTTACCTGGTTTAGATGAATTGCTCCAACAATTTGGTATTCTATGTCCCCTATCTAAGACGGCCGATTGGACCCCTGTGCGTCAATTTAATCTTATGTTTTCTACACAAGTTGGTGCACAAAATGATGAGACAACCATTTATTTACGACCAGAAACGGCCCAAGGTATTTTTGTCAACTTTTTGAATGTGCAAAAAACAGCACGGATGAAAATTCCTTTTGGAATTGCCCAAGTGGGTAAAGCTTTTCGTAATGAAATTGTAGCGCGTCAATTTACCTTTCGTATGCGTGAGTTTGAACAAATGGAAATGCAGTTTTTTATCCAACCTGGAACAGAAAAATGCTGGTTTGACTATTGGCAAGAAAAGCGTAAAGATTGGTATAGCAGTTTAGGTATTCAGCAAGAAAAGATTAACATATATCCGCATAAGCAACTGGCCCATTATGCAACCGCTGCGGTTGACATTGAGTATGCATTTCCATTTGGATACAAAGAGGTAGAGGGGATTCATTCTAGAACAGATTTTGATTTAACCAGCCATCAACATTATGCTAAAAAGAAATTACAATACTTTGACCCTGATTTAAAAAAGAGTTATATACCCTATGTTATAGAGACTTCTGTAGGGCTTGATCGATTGGTTTTAATGTTGTTAAGCAACGCTTTAACAAAAGAAGATAATCCAGTAAATGAAGAGAGCACTACAAGCAGAACCTATTTGAAACTTCCACCACCACTGGCACCCATTAAATCAGCTATTTTTCCACTGGTAAACAAGGATGGATTACCAGAAAAAGCCTTAACACTATTTGACCAACTTAAATATGACTTTCCGCTTATTTATGAGGCAACTCCATCGATTGGTAAACGGTATGCTCGACAAGATCTTATTGGTACACCTTATTCTATTACTATTGATTACCAAACATTAGAAGATGAAACGGTTACCATACGCGAACGAGATTCTATGAGACAATATCGTATCCATATGTCTGAGATAACACACCATTTAGATAGTACAACCAGTATAAAATCACTACTTTTACAGCTAAAAAAGTAGGTTGTACTTGGTTTATATAAAAAATAGTGGTATCGTTGCATTGTATATTTTTTTAGGGGAATTAGCTCAGTTGGCTAGAGTGTCTCGATGGCATCGAGAAGGTCGGGGGTTCGAATCCCCCATTCTCCACTTATATCTTACTGATGCTTACTGATGCTTACATTCATTTCCACCCTTTTACGGCTGGTCAAACAAGGCTTTTTACTGCTTATTCCTATTATTTCCTGTGTTGCGGTACAAGACCCAGAAGGTGGGCCACCTGACCAAACCCCACTTATACTCGTTCGTTCCTGCCCAGAAAACGGTGCATTGAATGTCAAGGGTACAAAAATTCGGTTGACTTTTAATAAAGATATTGGTGTTGTAAACATATACGATAACTTGGTTATCATGCCTAATTTGGATACACCAAAAAATAAACAGCCTTATAGCTATACCGTAAATGGTAAAACGCTAGAAGTGAAATTAAATACCCCATTAAAAGAGGACACTACCTATTCTATTCACTTTAATAAAGCGATTAAAGATACCCATGAGGGTACACAGGCCAGTGGTGAGGTTTTAACGTTTAGTACCGGCTCTTTTATAGATCCCATTACCCTTAAGGGAAAAATTAAAGAATTATTAACTAATAAGCCTGTAGGAGATGTGAGTGTATACCTATATAGTGATACGCGAGATCCGAAAGAATGGCAGGAAAAAGGTATGCCAGATTATTATACTACCGCTGATCAAGAGGGTAATTTTGCCATAAGTTGCATACGGATGGGCAAATATTATATACGGGCCACTACTGGTAAAAATAAAACTTGTAAAATTGATTACGAAAAAGATAAATATGGATTTTTTAAGAATCCTATCGATTTAAATGATTCTCAATATATTGTACTCTCGCTTGTAGCAGCTGATATACGTGACCTGAAGCTACTACGGGGCATGCCCCAAAAAGGGCTTTTTGAAATAGTCTTTAACAAACCTATAACTAAATATGAGCTTACACCCCTTGAAACGGTAGGCACAAAGGGGAAACCACAGCTATATAGTTTGCGCTCCAAGAGCGCTCCTAACACCATTACGGTTTACAATACTTTTGGTCTGCTAGGGGGAGATACCTTTAAAATTAAATTAAAAGCCCAGGATGCCTTACATAGAGCGTTAGAAGAAAGTATAACTATTAGCTTCAAGGAAGGTAAATCAGAGCATACTCAAAAAAGTCTAAGCTATAGTCTATCTCCACGTGTGCTACCTTCTATACTGCCTCATTTCACCGAATCCATTCTATTTAACAAACCGATTAAAACATTTAAAGAAGCGCTCATCTATTTCGAAGGCAAAAATCAACAGAAACTTGCTTTTAAGGACGATGAACTAGAATGGAATAGAGATAAAACTAAGCTTACCATACGAAAACAGTTCACACCACAAGAGATCATGCAATTTTCTACACAAGAACAAGACAGCAAAAAGAAAAGTAAGGTTATCAAGCAGATGATTACGCTACAGGTAGAACCGGGTGCTTGTACGGCATTTGATCAATCAACCCATAAAAAGATTACGCAGAGCTATGTCCTTAGAAATAAAGAAGAAACAGGTACCATTTCAGGGAAAATAGAGACGACTAATGCCCATTTCATCATTGAACTACTCAATGATAAAGATCAAATCGTAGATACCATCCGGAATAAGAAAAGTTATAAATTTACAATGGTGCCTCCTGGTTCTTATAAAATGCGCCTATTAGTGCTTAACGAAGGAGAAGAGGAGTGGTCACCTGGTGATATACTAAAAAATATTGAACCCAATCCCGTATTCTTTTATGAAAAAGATATCAATCTGACAGAAAAATGGGATCTAACGGGCATTGATTTTACCTTTTAATAGGCTAAGGCTTGTATTTATTTCGAATAGTTAATGGTTACAATCTATACAGATGGTTCCGCTAGAGGTAATCCCGGGCCAGGTGGATATGGTGTTATCTTAAAGCACAATGGTGCTACAAAAGAACTGGCGCAAGGTTATAGAAAAACAACCAATAACCGAATGGAGCTATTAGCTGTTATCATAGGTTTAGAAGCGCTCAAGCAAACAGCACAAGAAGTTACCATCTATTCTGATTCGAAATATGTAGTAGACGCCATCGAAAAAGGCTGGCTAAAAAATTGGCTAAAAATAGATTTTAAGGGTAAAAAAAACCCTGATCTATGGAAGCGTTTTTGGATAGTCTATCAAAAACATACAGTTCATTTTTGTTGGATTAAAGGCCATGCTGGCCATTATGAGAATGAACGTTGCGATCAGCTTGCTGTAGCTAGTAGCCATACGAATTTAGTGGTAGACCATTATTACGAAAGTATAAAAAGTACCTAAAGGGTAGTGTATCTATGTACCTATTTACGAAACTAGTAAACAAAAGTATTTTTCAAGCTAGTTTTTTTATATCCATTTACTACTGTGGCAGCAGTGGACTCAAAAACGCCTCTTGTAAAGTATCCATTCAGCACTATGGTAGGGCTATGTATAAAAACGCCCCTTGTAAAATAATTGCGATCAGCAATCACTTCTTACAGCTGAAATAGAAAAACAGTTGACAGAAAGGCTGCAGCGTGGGTTCTGTTTTTCCATCTGTAAGCTGTGATTGCAGCAATTTTTTACCCAGGACTTGATTTTGCTTACTTGTTTATCAATATAAAAGTAAGATAAAAATTCCTTACGGCTTAAGTTTATCAATAGTGGTCATCTTTAAGTTGATGCCATTTTCTGTTCAGGTCACTAGTCAAAAAGTCTTTTTTATGCATGTCGGGAACAAATACAGAAAAGCTGCACTAAGCCTCAAAATTCATGACACTTTCTTTGCAATTTTGTATTTGAATGGCCTGAGAGGGCTTATATTGGATAATTTCAATTAAATTAATAATCATATGAATAAATCTTTTTAGTTATGTCATTTGATATTTCACTATTGCTACTTGGAATTTTTTTGCTATTTACATTAGTTATGTCTTTTTTTTCCTTGAATCAAAGAGCTGCCAACTTTCGGGAGCATGCGGTTGGGCATAGACAGTTTGCTACAGCTACTATAGTGGCCACTATAGT
>NZ_JAACGD010000126.1 GCF_022810445.1 Candidatus Cardinium sp. cBcalN2
GCTTGATTTTTTGGCTACTTTTTGATCAAGCAAAAAGTAGCTTTAAAAAATTCATTTTTTAACAGAGTTAGGAACAGATACTTATCTCCCTTCTTTATCAAGAAAAAAGTAATATAAAAATACTGATAATCAAATAAAAAAAATAAAAATGCCTTATAGATTATATATACCAATGGTGGTCATCCTTAAGTGGACACCATTGCGGGAACAGCTACTTTTAGTTTAATTTTATTACATCTTTCAGATTACTAATAACATGAATTTTTATACCAAAAGATTTAGAAAAGGCTTGATGTTGAGCAGCAATAAATACCTCTTTAAATCCTAATTTTTCTGCTTCGGCTATTCTGGATTCAAGCCTTTGTACCTGCCTAAGTTCACCCCCTAAGCCTACCTCTGCTATAAAACATTTAAAATTTGAAATAACCGTATCCTTGAGCGAGCTTACCACTGCCATACAGATGGCCAAATCCAATGCTGTATCCTCTACTCTCAAGCCTCCTGTAATATTTAAAAATACATCACGGTCATGTAGGCGTAAACCAGTCCGCTTTTCTAACACAGCTAATAACATATTCAGTCTTTTAGGGTCATAACCTGTAGCATTGCGTTGAGGATTGCCATACCTAGTTGCTGTTACCAATGCTTGCATTTCAAGCATGAGTGGCCTAGTACCCTCTAAGCAGGAGCCAATCGCTATGCCACTTAAACCATGGTCTTGCCCGGAAAGTAACATGGAAGAAGGATTTTGAACAGCATGTAACCCACTGACCTTCATCTCATATATACCTAATTCTGATGTAGGGCCAAATCTATTTTTGATAGTTCGTACCATTCGATATAAGCATGTTTTATCGCCCTCAAACTGCAATACCGTGTCTACCATATGTTCCAATAGCTTAGGTCCTGCCAAAGCTCCATCTTTATTGATATGACCTATTAAAAATATAGCTACTTGAGTGCTTTTGGCATAATGTAACAACTGTGTGCTACACGTTCTAATCTGGTTTATACTACCGATTGCTCCTTCTTCTTCTTGAGCATATAAAGTTTGAATGGAGTCTATAACCAATAAGGCAGGTTGCAAGTTATTTGCATGTTCCAGTATCTGAGCTAGTGCACATTCCTGTAGCATAAAGCAGTTTGGCGCAGATAATGCTAGGCGAGTAGCACGTATTTTGATTTGATTTTCTGTTTCTTCTCCAGATACATATAGTACTTTAACCTCTTTTAATTGCAGGGCTATTTGCAGCAAAAGTGTTGATTTCCCAATCCCAGGCTCTCCCCCCAATAGTACCAACGAACCTGGTACAATCCCTCCACCTAGCACTCTATTGAACTCTACATCTTTAGTTAGTAGACGCGCATGCGTAGTTACTTGAATATCATCTAAGCTTTTAGGATGGTTAGTAGATAGCTTGGCTTCCATGGTACTACGCTTGGCGTTACGTTTTGTAGCAAATAAGGTTAGCCTATTCCATTCATGACAAGCGTCACACTTACCTTGCCATTTAACATATTCAAGCCCACAGTTTGTACACACATATGCCATATGATTTTTGATTTTTTAGATTAGATTTGTTGCAGAACGCTATTTCTGCTGGCTAATTTGTACTTAGCCTTGCGGCTTACATTCCGTTTAGTAGGTTGTGGTTTTGCGCGTCGTGTCTCCTGCAAATTCCAAAGCATAAGCCAATTTTGCAAGAAATCTAATGTTTATGCACCATAATCCCACCGATTATTTTTGAAAATGATATGTATAGTCAAGCAGATGCGCTATTTGATAGGGCGTCATTTTATTACACAAACTGTTCTTCTACCAATGACATGGCTCAAAAATACCTCCTACATGCAGCAGAAGGAACAGTTTTTATTGCAGAGCATCAGTATAAAGGAAGAGGACAACGGGATAGTACTTGGCTATCAGCAGCGGGTCAAAATCTTCTTTTTTCAGTTATTCTCCATCCAGCATGGTTGACTATAGATCATATTTTCGCTTTGAACATTATTACTTGTTTAGCCATTCATGGTGTACTTATAGAACTCTTTCCTAAAGAGATTTCTATAAAATGGCCCAATGATATCTATTATTTAGATCAAAAATTGGGGGGCATTTTAATTGAAACCAATCTAGGCGACGGTCATACCATAAAGACGGCTGTAATCGGTATTGGGTTAAATGTGAATCAACTCCATTTTGCATCGGCTAAGGCCACTTCCCTAGCCCTACATAAGGGTGCTAGGTTGAATAGATCACTGCTTTTAAACCATATTATAGATGAATTAGGTAGGTATTATGGTCAGCTTCAAAGTGGTATGGTTGATTTGCTTTGGGAAAAATATACTGCTATACTCTACCGAAAAACAGGATTTCATATCTTTGTCACTACGGATGGCTGGCTGGAGGGGTCTATTGTAACGGTGAATAGACTAGGTGCTTTGGTTCTAGCAGGACGTAATGGCAAGGAATATAGCTACCAACCTAAAGAAATTACTTTTATATGAACAACCAACCACCAGACTTTTCTGAAACCATTATTATGGTAGATAAACCTGCTGGGTGGACCTCTTTTGATGTCGTCAAAAAGGTTCGTTATGCCTTAAAAATAAAAAAGATAGGTCACGCTGGTACCCTAGATCCACTAGCTACCGGATTACTTTTATTATGTACAGGCAGACAAACTAAAAAAATGAGTACCCTTCAAGATCTAGATAAAGTCTATACGGGTCAAATGGTGCTTGGTAAGACTACCCCATCTATGGACTTAGAAACACCTTTTAATAGCTTATCTACCTATGATCATATCAGTGCAGAAATGGTAAAGGCTGCTGCTGCTACTTTTGTTGGGACTATTATGCAGGTGCCTCCTATTTATTCGGCTGTTAAAGTAGATGGAAAAAGGGCCTATAAAATAGCTAGAAAAGGAGAAGAGGCTATGCTAACTCCCCGTTCTATTATGATCCATTCCTTCTTGCTCACGGCCATTGACCTACCATTTATTACGTTTAAACTAGTTTGTAGTAAAGGGACGTATGTACGTAGCCTTGCCCATGATTTAGGAAAAAAATTAGGCGTTGGAGGTTACCTTCATGCCTTATGCCGAACCCAAATAGGGGACTATTGTTTAGAAGAGGCCTATAGCCTAGAAAGATTATGCCAAACCAATAAATTACCCATTTAGCTAATTAACTAATAGATACATCCTTTTTTGTAAAATTTGATGCGGGTCTAGTTATAATTTAGTAAATTCGTATAAATATTACCTTTTTCCCTAAAAATGCAAGTGCCTAATCACTTAATGTTAACTTAATGCAAGCATGCTATCTGCATCTAGTAGCAACTATTCTTTATTTTATTGCATTTACTATGAAAAATTATAAGATAAATTCATTATTCATGCACAAGTATAGCTCCCTCTTTTTATTACTTTTATCTCTTTTAGGCTATCATGTTAACTTGTTTGCCAACCCTGCCAGTAATATTGGCCAGCCTTTAATACTACAAAAACAGCAAGCAATTCTTAAGCTTTATGAAAAAAAGCATTACGCCAGAGCTAATGAAGCAATAGAACTCCTTTTGCCTTTGTTAAAGAATAGAATAGAGCGTGCAAAATTTGAATACTATCAAGCTTATTGTAATTTCCATCAAAAAAGATATTTGGTTAGTGCCAATCAGTTTCATTTGCTTGTCAAGCAATATCCTGCTTTTCCGCAGGTAGAAGAAGCGCTTTTTATGCAAGGCTATAGTCTAGCCTCTGAAAATGTAGATATACGGCTAGATCAGACGACTACCTATGATGCCATGCGTTGTCTAGAGCACTACTTAGCAGTTTATCCAACCGGTGCTTATCTGGATAAAGCTTCGGATGCTTTACAAAAGTTACAAGGGCGTCTTATGCAAAAAAGCTTTGAGGCTGCTGCGCTGTATGTTCGTTTGGGCTATTATAATGCGGCTATTGTGGCGATTAAAAACTTTCAGCAAGCCTATCCAGAAAGTGCCTTCAAGGAAAAAGCACTGCGTTTATTGATCAAGTGTTACCAAAAATTGGCGCTGGCAGCTTCTCATAAAGAAAAGAAAAAACAAATGAAATTATATAGTGACCAATGTGCCCAGCAGCTAGCGGAGCATTTCAATGATAAAAAAGTCAATCTAGTAGAGAGGGCCCGTTCTAAATAAATACAAAACACCTATAGCATTTTACCATTATGAGCCTAAATAAAAAAGTATATCTAGTACCTAGAAATATACACGAGTTGATTGCACCTACTGGCAATATCTATGAAAGTACGGTTATCATTACGAAACGTGCCAAACAAATTGCTATGAACATGAAAGATGAGTTGGATCGTAAGTTAGACGAATTTATGTCTATTATTGATGAAAAAGACAGCATAGATGCTCAGCGGCAATATGAGATTACCCAGCATTATGAAAAACTTCCTAAACCTGTGCTAGAAGCAACTACCGAGTTTTTAGAAGGGGGGATTGCGTTTCGTTATATTAATGAAGAAGCCTAAAAGCTTTTTGATCAAGAAAAACGTAATAACAAAAATTCATTTTTTACCAATCTCGTGAAAAAATACCTCATCGCAGCTATTTTTTAGTAGCCGTTCAGCGCAGTGGAAAAGGCTAAGTAGAAAAAGCAAAAACGCC
>NZ_JAACGD010000127.1 GCF_022810445.1 Candidatus Cardinium sp. cBcalN2
ATCCTTCATCCTTTGGTGTAAGTGTGTATATATGTACGCCTTTTGTTGCTGTTAACTTGTACTTCTGGCTCATGTCACTTCACTCCCCTCTTGCCCTCACCACATCTATCTATCTATCTATCTATCTATCTGTATCTATCTCTTTCACCCATCACATTTTGGGCTTCCACTTCATGGGCCCATCACTTTTGCCTATCCTCTATTTTAGCTTCTGTCACCCATCCAATCTTATGA
>NZ_JAACGD010000128.1 GCF_022810445.1 Candidatus Cardinium sp. cBcalN2
ATCAAGAAAAAAGTAACAATAAAAATTCATTTTTTACCAGTGTCATAAACAAATACGAAAAAAGTAAGATAAAAATTCCTTACGGCTTATGTACGAATGGTGGCTACCCCTAAGCTGACGCCATTTCCTGAACAGATACAAGCAAAGGCTAAGACAAAATTCCTTATTTACTCTAAGTCTAGACGCTTTTTATATCTTTTAAATGCTCGTATAAGTTGTTGTATTCTTTTTTGTTGCGAATCTAGCCCAACCCAGCCTTGACCTTTTGGTTGTTTTAACAAATAATGAGCGGCCATCATAGCCAGGCCATTGGCTAGAATACCCCACAAAACACCATATAATGCTATCGCACGTTCAACCCAGTTGTACCAACCACAAGTGACTACTATACCTGTAGCCATTCCGACCAAAGCCGTGCAAGGAGTACCCCGAAAACCAAAAACAGCTAAAATAAAAGGGGGACTCACTATAGTCGTCATACCTAATGTAAGAGGCTGCAACACGCAATTAACTAGTTCAAATAGATTAGGATAGTAAAGAGTTAAAATCATAGACAGTAGGCCTGTAAATAATCCAGTTAATTTGGCGATTCGAAGCTGGTCTATATAGGGGTCTAGTTTTATACCTCGAATACTTTGGACTACATCATGACTAAACATAATCGAAGCAGTGTGTAAATTAGAATCAGCTGTGGACATGGTCATGCCTAATACACTAATCATTAAACATCCTTTATAAACAGGTGGCATATCAGCCAGTATATATGGCCAAATTGCTTTTTCGGGGAGATTGGGATCTCCTACAAAAACAAATAGGCTAATCATAGACATAAAAAGCAGTATAAGAGGTATTATCAAGCTCACATACAAAAACACTTTTCTGATTTGAATAGGACCAGCATTCATATAGGCTCTGTGTATAATTGAGGGAGGTATAAAAAATGCAAGACTTAGAAAGTTCAAAAGCAGACTCGAGTTTTGTATGTTGCTATCAACTTCGAACAAATTGCTTAATCTATATTTTTCGTGCTTTTGTAAAAACAAAAAAGCCTCTAACAAGGATTTACCTGTTTTTATAAATACAAACTTAATAAGCAGGGGAATCATGATAGTAAAAGTTATAAACTGCCATACATCCGTAACGGTAACGGCACGAATACCCCCAAAAGTAGCATAAATAATAAGGATTAAAGTAGCTAACATGGTAAAGATACGAGGATCAATCGAATCTATACACATGGCGATAATAGAGGACATTACATTGATTTGAACAGAAACAACAACAATCATCCAGCAGATACTCAGACAAGCGACAATAAGCCTTGAATACTTACCATATATGCTACCTATAGTCTCTGCAATAGAGAGATGTTGCATAAATGGCCCCATACGCAGCCCCAGCAGACTGAGCATCGCATACCTGATAATATAGGAGATAATAATACTAATTGTATAAGATATACCTCGATCATAGCATTTTGGTATATAAACCATCATTATTCCTCCTCCAACAATTGTAGCTAACGTTGTAACCACCAGGGTATTGGTATGAAAAGATTTATTGCCTACAGCATACTCCCGAAATGTAATTGCCTTTTTACTAGCATAAAGCCCTACCAGAAGGGTGAATATCAAAAAGGCCAATACCATTAAAAGTGTAGTGGAATAGTAGATCATAGATAAATCGTTATTTGATAAAGGCTATTTTATTGGGTCTTAAAAAGAAAAACAAAAGATATAGTTGATGGAGCCGTTTTTTTATGAGGCACCACGTGATAGGGTTGCATAGACAATGAAGTTAACCTAATAAATTATTTGTTTAACGTGAGTTCGGGATTATATTTTTTGATACTAGTGTAAAAAAGCTCCCTTGTGTTTTTAAATTTGGAGGTCAAATTTCACCCAAGATAACAAAGGAGCCCATTATGAATGTATCAAAATTAATCGAAATATATTACGGTGTAGATGAATTTCTTAAGAAATTTATACCTTATATGGAAAAGCAATTATTAACTGATTCTGTTAGAAAACCTACTAGAACTTGCTCGCTTACTTTGAGTGAAATAATTACTATCCTTATTGCTTTTCATGTAATTGGTTTTAGATATTTCAAAGCTTATTATTCTCATTTACAACATTTTCATTCTACTGAATTTAAAAACTTAGTAAGCTATAATAGGTTTATAGAACTAATACAGAGAGCATTGGTTCCAATCTACTTCTTTACGCAAAGTCTTTCCAAGACAAAAACAGGCTTTTACTTTATGGATTCAACCGCTATTAAGGTGTGTAGTGTCAAAAGAGCCTATTCTAACAAAGTATTTAAGTCAATTGCTACTAAGGGAAAAACCTCAACTTGAATTGACAACAGGAAAAGTCAATGACAGGTTTCCTGTAGAAAAGTTATCTAAGAATTTGATGGGTAAAATATTTGCTGATAAAGGCTACCTGTGTAAAGATTTGTTTGAAAAACTTATGGAAAAAGGTATAGAACTGATTACACATATCAGAAA
>NZ_JAACGD010000129.1 GCF_022810445.1 Candidatus Cardinium sp. cBcalN2
TTTTGTTGTTTTCATAGAGTCTCTTTCCGAATCTTGCTCAACATTGCATCCATATTTACTGTCGTAACTTTCTCTCTCTCTCTCTCTCTCTCTCTCTCTCTCTCTCTCTCTCTCTCTCTTGTCAATTTTGGCCATCATATCCACCCATGACAGAATTCTGATCTACTCATCTCTTAACCTGGGACCATCGGACTCTCTAAGTTCTCTACAACATTGAGAGGCAAGTGTGTGTTCATCCTCAGATAAACACCATGTTTAGAGGTCAAACTGGCCACTGGACCTCTTTTATGTATGATGAACGAGATTTTCTTTCTCCCTGTTGA
>NZ_JAACGD010000013.1 GCF_022810445.1 Candidatus Cardinium sp. cBcalN2
AGGGCTTGATTTTTTGCTTGCTTTTTTATCAAGAAAAAAGTAACAATAAAGATTCATTTTTTACCGGTGTCATGAACAGATACTTACAGATGAAAAAAAACAGTTGCAGGGAGGGAGCTCAAAGGGAGGCTCCTGTTTTTCCAGCTGTAAGCTGTGATGGCAGCCAATTTTTGAACAGGGCTTGATTTTTTGCTTGCTTTTTTATCAAGAAAAAAGTAAGATAAAAATTCCTTACGGCTTATGTACTAATGGTGATCATCCTTAAGTGGACGCCATTGCTTGAACAACCAATGGCGTCAATTTAAGAATCATACATTTTTATTAAAAATAATTGTTATGATATATGATAAAAAAGATAATTATATTACTTATTATTAAGATAAGTTTATTTATAAAAGGTAGTAATAGCATACTAAACTAATGCATTGGCTGTACATAATAAGTTATAAGGAATTTTTAAATCTACTTTTTGCTTGATCAAAAAGTAGCCAACTCTAACCTATTCATGCAACATCTATTTTAAATTCATTTTTGTTATGTCTTATAAAAAAACAAACTTGCTTCTTTGGAAACTTAGTTCTTTTTTATTAATCCTATTTTGCCAAATATTAATGACCTCCTGCCAGAGGTGCGGAAGTCATAAGGATCCTGTTACTGTTTCAGATTCAGATAATCATATTCCAAAAGAGGATAAAGAGGGTAGTCAACTGCAAGTATCTCTTGGTTCTTGTAAGCGATTGGCCACCATCAGTTGCCTACAAGGTAAAAAAACAGATTTGCTATTGCATGTAGAGGGTGAAGTTATTATGACAGATCCTCAGGCACCATATTATCTGGTCTTGATAGGGGTTGCAAATGGTGGATCGATTACCAAAGAATCACCCATAGTCACAACAGCTATAGATAACAAAAATGAAGTGGAGAAATTGATGTGGCAAGAGGATGGTAGTTTTATCTATCCACTTAAAGTAGATGCACTTTCTCTAGATACCAAACAACTTAAATTTACTATCCCTATTACAGTATTAGATAAAGATCAATACATAAAATTGACTTCAAAAAGCTATAACATGCATATGTTATGGGTACAAAATGGTGCAGATGCTATTTCTACTGCTTCTGTACCAATGGATAGCCCAGATAAAGATGAACCATTACCAGATTACCAAGCTATTGGTTTGAAAGCTCTATCTCAAAGTGGCAATGATACAGGTTGGTTTTTAAAAGGTGAAGTAGCCACTTCTTATAGAAATAAGAATCATGTAGAGGTAGGTTTTCTATTAGTAAAAGAAGGTGTTAACCCTTATAATTTGGTTAAACAAGCAATAGCTGATGAAAATGAATGGCCTATCAAAACTGAATTATTTAATAACGGCCACCTAATTGTCGTTCCAGGTAAATTTAGGAACCTTCAACCTAATATAGTAGGCAATCTACTAACTCACGAAGCGCCTATTCAATCCGGTAAGTATAAAATATGTTGTTATTTTGTTCAAAACAAAACACACTATTATTTAAGTCAAATGGAACATTTTTTAGCTGAAGAAAGTTCACTTGCCCAAGATAGTCCTACCCCTCTTATTACATTTGATGGTAGTACCCATCGCTTAACCATATCGAATTTAAAGCTTTCCCGTGATAAAATAACCGGTCAATTTAACAATGTAACCCTTGCTGGGGATGTAATCGAATATTTCGCTGATGGGCAAAAAAAATCAATTCCTTCTGACCAAGCATCCTATGTAGTATTTATAAAAGAAAAAAAAGGTGTTCCATATATTTGGAGAACTGCTATGATTGAATCTTTAGTTAAAGCCTTGCGTGAATCTAATAGTAACGATAGCACAAATGGCAATATCTTAGTGGTTCAAGATCCGAGCAAACCGTTAAGCCAATCTGCTATTGCGTTCTTTAGTAGTGAAGCAGCCTATAGCTATTTCCCTTGCTTATGTGCTACACAAGGTAGTATGTTTAAGTTTCACGGATCACAAGAAGAATTAAGTATAACAGAAAACAAAGAGGAGGAACAACTAACGAATCCGTTAAAGGTTCCAATTCCTCCTATAACCTTAGATAATACAGGAGCGCATATTACTTTGCATGTTGGTAACTCTTGGAAACGAGCATTTTTTTCTGATGCTAATTATACTACCTATGTATTTCCTAAAGTTACCCTTTCTAGTAAAATAGAGAGTCAAAATCAGGGATATATTGTAGTTAAAGCAGAGCATAAAGAGACAATTCAAAAAACAGCAGAAGAGCTGTTTAGAAAGATTGATAAAAATAAAGGCTATATTTATGACCCAATGTTAGGTTTTATTTTTCTCAAGAGGGTGATTAATACAGAGTATGATGAGAAGAGAGCTGCAGAAGGTCCGTCTGACTTTTCTGTAGATCTATACAAGGCATACAGTAAAAATAAAGTTTTAGCTAAGGAAGCTTTCTTTATTAGTTATTGGTTTGAAGCTGAAACAGGAAAAATCGTATGCAGCGATCCAGTAAGTATTGTAGTGAAGCATAAAAGTAAAGAAAAACAAGACTAGATAGGAGGCTATAGATTGAGCTTCGTGGTAGGTCCACACCAAAAAAACGCCTCTTGTAAAATTTCTTGCTTACCAATAGGCTGAATAAGAACTATTATATTTGACAACCCTATCTATTCAGCAGCCTCAAGCTCCAGTGAATGAGCTTTTTTATACCCGTTCAAGGGAGAGGTTTTGTATGCATTCAAGGGTATCTGTTCCTGACACTGTTAAAAAATGAATTTTTATTGTTACTTTTTTATCAAGAAAAAAGGGGGATAAAAAACTTTTTTAACAAAGTCGTGAACAGATACTTTTTTTTAGGTATACATCACGTTTTGTGGGTGAGGGCTAAAGCGTGCTACTTTGCTAGTGCGGCCTCTACGGCTTCTATTACCTTGAGGGCCAAAGGATCTGTTGAAGAAGCAAACCATGTGATCAATTCGCCATCTTTTCCAATCAAGTACTTATGGAAGTTCCATTTTGGACGACCTAATAAAGAGACCTGTGTAGCAGCCCATGCATAAAATGGATGAATAGCTTTTCCGCGAACCGCTGTTAGCTGCGTAATAGGAAAGGTAACGTTACTGCACTTAGCTTTTATAGCTGCTGCTATATCACAAGGCTCATCGGATTCTTGTTTTCCAAAACTTTGGGAAGATACTCCAAGCACCGTAAAGCCACTAGTCTGGTAACGATCATGTAGCCTCTGTAAGGCATCAAATTGACGAGCAAAGCCACAACGCGAAGCAGTATTGACGACTAAAACGACTTTAGCAAAGGCACTACCAAGAAAAAAAGTAGTTCCATCTAATAGGGTAAAGGAAAAATTATTATCTTTTTGCGTATCCATATCGATAATTTGATTTGAGTGTTTGCTTATATCTTTTCAAATGAATCTGTTCATGACACTGGTAAAAAATGGATCTTTATTGTTACTTTTTTCTTGATAAAAAAGTAGCTTTCAAAAATTCATTTTTTACCAGTGTCATGAACAGATACGTTGACTTAGCTTAACCCT
>NZ_JAACGD010000130.1 GCF_022810445.1 Candidatus Cardinium sp. cBcalN2
CTGCGCTGAACGGCTACCTATAGGGCGCAATCAACCTCTTGCACAACGTATCCAATGCACTGCTGTGGCAGCAGTGCACCAAAAAACCGACCCTTGTAAAATGTAGTCGTTCAGCCGAATGGTAAATAATGTATTTGTACCTTACTTTTTTCTTGATAAAGAAGTAAGCAAAAAATCAAGCCCTGGGTAAAAAATCGCTGAAATCACTCCTTGCAGCTGAAAAAACAGAATCCACGCTGCAGCCTTCCTGTCAACTGTTTTGCTATTTCAGCTCTAATAGGTGATTGCTAATCGAAACTATTTTACAAGGGGCGTTTTCCTAGAACCGCCATAGCTTTGAATGCATACCAGTAAAGTAGTTGCGTTTAGAAGGCACCCCCTTAGAGTTGAATAGATACAAGTCCCATTAGAAATAGGCCTTACAAGAGATATAATGTATAAAGCTAAATCAAGCGACCAATAGACCTACCCTGCAACACGCTTATGTTTTTTCCTAGTAAATGTCTTGATCGTTTAACGGTATGTCATAATAGTCATGACTAAAGAGATGCGCGTTACGGTAATGGATAACCCATATAACATGGGCTATCTCAACTACCTTACCTGCTTAGGTTTAGATTTAGCAAGGTACCCCTTCCCCTTAATAATGAACGGCCATGAAAGCTAGCTACTCATGGTCTGTTCATTGTTTAATGTAACAAAAAATAGATAAAAAAACAAGATAAAAGAACTAATAATCAATATATTTTAATACTTTTTTTGTTAAAAAGCGCGCGGGATATTTAGTTTAATAGTTGCGGCTAGGTTATTAAATCTCTTCAAAGGATAATATAAAGGGTTGTATGTAAAGGTAGGTAATAGAATAGGTGAGGTTGTAACTGACGCTTGTCAAATGTGCGTTCAGTCAATGGCATGAACGTAAGGATGACCACCATTGATACATAAGCTGTGGCGCTGAATAAATATATAAAAATTTGATATTCAATATATTTTATATATTATAGATATGATGGCCCTCGATAAGCAATTGGGCATTTTCAGTAAAGTGTAGTCTTTGAAATAGCTGTTTCCCAGCCGAGTAGGAAATCATTTTGTTTGAAGCCCACGAAGGGGGTTGAGTTATGATTTCCCCGCTGGGAAATTGATGCCATACCATCTATACTAGATCTTTATTTTTCTAATATTGTATGTTTTTCCTGGTGGTTCAAAAAACTTTTTGGGTCTTTAATTTTAATAGTTTTTAACCGATTCAATAAATTTTTAGCTTCTTGGCACACCTTATTGACTTCTATTAGAAGTTTATTCATATCTTTCATGTGTTCTTCTTTTATAGTTGCCTCTGTAGCGTTTTTCATGAACTTATCTAGGGTATCTATCAGTTTTTTCTTACGTGCATTAAAATGCTCTTTTTTAGCCTCTTCCAAGTTTTTTAACATTGTTTTGAATAAAGCCCGCCCGTCTAGATCATCTGTATACCTTTCTATTTTTTCATTTGTTTTCATTTCTATTTTATTCTCGTTTTCTTTGATCGACTTTATTAGTTTGTCTAGAGATTCTTGTGCAGCCTTTAATTTACTTTGTAAAGATTTTGGATCCATATCTAGTGATGCATCTTTAGATGCTTCTTTGCTACTTTTATTCTTACTATCTTTAGCATCTATTACTGCTTGATGAGCAATTGGCTTAGATTGTTTTACTGGTACTTCTTCTTGTTGTTGATTGACAACTAGATTTGCTTGTTCTAATCTAGATGGCCCATCACATCTACTGCCACCGCTTGTATTAGTAGATATTGCTATCTTATCATTATATTCTAGCTTAGGCGTAGATAGTTTCCAGGTTATATCTTTATCTGATATAGCTTCATCTCTGTTTTGCCTTGTACTCTGATTTGTTGAGCTCAATGGAGTGGCTGATGCATTTTCTCTAAGATTTTTTTTATTGCATCCATTTTGACCACATCCAACTGAAACCAATAAAGCAGCAGACAATAGAGCGTTTGCTAAGATGCTTACACCTTTTACTATTTTATTTTTTATCGTTTTCATTGTTTATCTACTATTAAGTGTGTTGAAATAAAAAATTGTAATCAATTTTTAAATGTTATTTTTTTCTTGATCAAGTAGTAAGCCAAATCAGCCCTGGGTAAAAAATTGCTTACAAAACCTTTTACAGCTGGAAAAATAGAACGGACCCATTATGCGGGCTTCAAACGACAAACTATTTTTGTATTACAGCTGTAAGATGGATGCTTGCTGATCGCAACTATTGTACAAAGGGCGTTTTTGCTCTTTTGACATAGGTCTACCAGATTAGTGTATGGATACTACTTTTGTCTAGATGATGCGCTAAAATATTATGATCTATTTCCCCTTAAAGTTTGTTGGAAAGTAATTAGGCTAGGTGTCGACCCTTGCCTTCAAGTTATTGAGCCTTTTCTGACATTCGTTCGATTTATCACTAGATCCAGCTTGGTTATTTAGTTGTTTCACAGACGACTTTGCTCTTGCCTCTGCTGACTTTATTGTTGCTTCTTCTGGCTCTGCTTTTGCTTTTGGGCTATTTACAGATCTGAAATGAGCTAGACCACTGGACTTAGGGTCCATCTTGTACATGTCTACGTAAAATGTTATATCTAGATCTATAGTCCGCTGGCTCAAATAATGTTTGATAGCCTTCGGTCTGTCGGTAAAGGACACGTTGTCAATATAATGTACAAAATCTTCCAAAGATCCAGGCCCCTTGAGCGAAATATTAGTCTTCTGAGTTTTCTGAGACTTCTGAGTATCATTCCCTTTAAGCTTATTTAAGAAAGTATTGGACTCTTTTTGAGCAGGATTGGATTTTTTTTCCAAAACAGGTTTTTCGGTATACGGCTCAGTATAGTTTTGAGTCTTTTTAGTATCATTTCCCCCAAAATTATGCTGAGAATTGACGAATGTTTTTTGATTATCATCCACTTTTGTCAGCAGCTCTTTTACCGAAGTAGCATTACCTTTTATGGTATGATTAAACTGATTTAAGCTAGCTGCCCCATTCGTTCCATTTATCCGCCTTATTGCTGTAGGGTTACCTAGTCCTTGGGTCGAAGAAATAAGTAAGTAGAGCCCTATTCCTCCTATTAGTGATAAACTTCCTCCTATGAACAGTCCTAGGTAGTACTTGTTCTGTTTCTTTAACCATTCCCACCAGGAAGGCGGTGCCTCAGCTACACAATAAGGACAATTTGGCCTACCACTACACTCACCAAATTTGTGTTCTTGGAACAGATCTTCTCTGCCATTGATACAGCTAGCTGAATTGTTTTCTGACGCCTGATTTTGAGTTAGATTGTCTATACGTGATTGACTGTGGTTTGGGCTCATCCCGATCTCAACGTTGCGCAGATGTAGCCCTTGCCTTGTGTTTACACAAGAAGATAATGTATGCAAGCTTAATAAGCCAACCAGTAGACCGGCTTTAGAACGCGCATATATTTTTGCTATTTTCATATTAATTATATTGATTTTCAATTGTTTATGTTTAGTTGTCTAGGTTTAACGCTATGCGATATAATCGCTAGTAAGCCGTCAATATTAGGCTGCTTACTTCTAAGCTAAGCAAAGCCTCTTTAATGCACGGTAATCTACCCTATATTTACTGACTTTGCTTTTGCAAATCTAGTTAAAAACCAATACAAAGCCAAAAAAAATTGAAAATCAATATATTTAACTATGTTTTTGACATAGTATCGGCAATTTTTTCTTTAATAGCTGCTTCTAGTTTCTGAAAAAGTTCTGGATGGTCATTTAGCACTTCTTTACTGGCTTCTCTTCCTTGGGCAAGTTTTTGCTCTTCATAGGAAAACCAAGAACCCGCTTTCTTGACTATACCCAATTCTACGCCAATATCAATAAGTTCCCCCACTTTAGAAATCCCCTCCCCATAGACAATATCAAATTCAACCACTCTGAAAGGAGGAGCTACTTTGTTTTTTACAATCTTAACCCGTGTGCGTTTGCCTGATACAGTTCCATCACTCTCTTTTAAGGAGGTTACACTGCGAATATCCAAGCGAACAGAGGCATAGAACTTTAATGCATTGCCGCCTGTAGTGGTTTCTGGATTGCCAAACATCACACCAATTTTTTCTCTAAGTTGGTTAATAAAGATGCAGGAGCATCCTGTCTTATTAATTGTTCCAGTCAGTTTACGCAAGGCTTGCGACATCAAACGTGCCTGTAATCCCATTTTGCTATCACCCATATCACCTTCTAATTCACTACGAGGGACTAAGGCTGCTACAGAGTCAATGACTAAAATATCTATGCTGCCAGAGCGAATCAGATGTTCTGCTATTTCCAAGGCTTGTTCTCCATCGTCTGGCTGTGCAATCAGTAAGTTTTCTGTGTCTATACCCAAACGTTCCGCATAGCTTTTATCAAAGGCATGCTCTGCATCAATAAAAGCTGCTAAACCACCCTTTTTTTGTGCTTCTGCAATGCAATGCAAAGAAAGTGTTGTTTTTCCAGAAGACTCTGGTCCATAAATCTCAATAATTCTGCCACGGGGTATACCACCCACCCCTAGGGCTAAGTCTAAACCAAGAGAGCCTGTTGGAATAACCGGAATATCTACTACATGATTGTCGCTTAACCGCATAACTGCTCCACGGCCATATGTTTTTTCTAACTTGTCAATGGTGACTTGTAGCGCTTTTAATTTTTCTGTATTATCGGTCATAGTCTATAGGTTTAAAAAATAAAAATGGCCTAGATCTTTTAGTACTTTAATGAGCATCTATTCAGCAGCTGTTATAGCAATACTTTGGTCAAACATACTACATTTATTTGATATGACATTAGGCTTTTTGTGCTTTGTAGAAAAGCTACAAATGGTTCCATGTTATCTCGTATTTTTATTGTCCGCTTGCAATTGCCTGTTAAAGGCTAAATTTTAATATAAAAAGTTGAAAACGTATTTCTTAGGCAAGAAGAAAGCTATTATACCATTTATCATACACTTGCTGCTATCCATTTATGGGAGCAGCTTACAGGCCATCACGCATGAAGCTTTACCAATTAAAGAGGTTATTATAGGTCTAAAAAATACCCATAAAAAAGCATTGCAAAAACATTCTATCTACCAACCAGGTGCTACTTTTTTAGGAATCCCGATTGACAAATGGCTCTATCAGTGGGGAAAAAAACATTTCAATCTTGAAAAGATTAATAATGAAATAGCCTCCATTAAAGCAACCTATGACTACCGAATCAGTGAAGCAACCAATGAAAAAGAAAAAAATAGGTTAAATGCCAAGCGCGATAGACTTATTAAACGCAAACAAAATATAGCTACAAATGGTAACCGTTTAATGCGCATGGGTGCTAAACCCCTATACTATAACCCCATTTATGTGCAACATAATGAAAAAATATTTTTAAATTACCTCCATTCCAAAGGATATTTAGATGCTGAAGTAACCAGTAAAACTGATCTTCAAAATAAAAAAGTACAGGTTTCCTATTACATAAAGCAAAAAAGTCTATATAAAATTGCTTCAATAAGTCTGCAAATAGCTTGTAAATCAATAAAAAACTTATTAGTGAGTCATAGTGGAGAAAGCTTTATTAAGGTAGGCCGTCCCTATCAATACCAAGATTTTATCAATGAACAAGAGCGCATTATAAACTTATTATCTGATAATGGCTATTTTGAATTTGATGAGCAGTATGTTTACTTTAAAGCCGATGTGTCACCGGATGACCACACCATAGCTGTTACTACTATAGTAGGTATACCTGATGCTATAGAAGCCTACCATAAAACAAAAATAGGTCGTGTTGTGGTAGATTTGACCAACCAAAAAGACCACCAATCAAGTGTTACGTATCTGCAAACAAAAGCATGTCAAGATCTTGATTTTTTGATTCCATCTGATGGCTATCCGTTAGATGATCTGGCAAGTAAAATACCGTTGAGGCCTGGTGATTTTTATAATAAAAGTAAAATTCTAGAAACCTATGAACGGCTCTATCGGATTGCTACTTTTGAGTCTATTGCGATTTTACCCAAAATAGAAGCAGACCAGCTGGTCATTTATATTCATGCAAAGCCTTATGAGCGTCTAAGGCTCCAAACGGAACTTGGTTTGGAATCTATTAACCTAAATCTTAAGCGGCTCCGCCCTACTATGAAGTTAATCCCTACCATCAGGAGAGTGGGTGGGCTAGGTATACTCAATATAGAAGCAAGTGTGGCGCTTAGAGAGGATTTAATAGCAGCTACATCGCATCATCGTTCCCAACATATGGCATATGGATTACGTGGTAAGTTTACCATACCGCGTTTTATGCTCTGGTTACCTAAAAGAGCCAATCTGATATTGGAAAGCTTCAGTCCAAGTACTACCATTGATTTCGGTTATAGTTTTACCAAAAATCCTATTTACAGTAGCCAAAAAATAGATGCTGCATTAAACTATGATTGGTCTAGTCAATATATCGCCTATCAATTAGCACCTATCAAAATAGTATTTGATTACCCTCAAACCATAGATCCAATAAAAATAGATAAGCTTAAAGCACAGCCAAGTTCCCCCTCTTTTTTGACTAGCATAGGATACACAGCTACTATAAAAGAGTCTAATGCTGGCTTATATTTATATTCATTAGACAGATACCGATGGATGGTTGCAATAGGCATAGAGCATGGGGGATTGTTTGAACACCTTCTTGCTTCTAAGCACATGTTACCTAAGTCTTTACAATTATATAGATATATTAAGTTTGATATAGGGTATCGTCATGCTTTTAACCTTACAGCCTATACTACACTAGCTTGCCAAGCTAAATTAGGTATGGTTAGCGGCTATCAATCAGCAGATACCATTCATCCAGATAAGCAATATGCTATAGGGGGACATGGTAGCGTACGGGCTTGGGATAGGGGAGTAATTGGCCCTGGTGTCTACGAAGTAGAGGAAGATAACAAGGAACAACAAAAAGGTGATTTGCTCTTGTTAGGTAACATAGAACTACGTCGAAAATTAATTGGTTATCTAGAGGGGGCACTTTTCCTCGATATCGGTAACACGTGGCAGTTATCCAAAGAGGCAGATCCCAAAATGAAGTTTTATTTTCATAAATTCTACAAAGCCTTTGCTGTAGGAGGTGGTTTTGGATTAAGATTAAATTTTTACAATACCTTTGTACTCTGTGGAGATCTGGCTTTTCCATTACATAAGCCTTCTGGCAACAGGGAACAAAAGTTACAACCGGCTTTTACCTTGAACATTGGCTATCCTTTTTAAAGAAGAAATCTTTGTTATACAACTCAAACATAAATTATTGTTAATCTTAAAATTTAAGCAACTCGTAAGCATATGCAACCCAATACAATAGCACTCAGGTTAGGTATCGAAGAGGTAAATGTAATTATTAAAGCCTTGTCTGAAAGGCCTTTTCGAGAGGTGTATGAATTAATAGGTAAAATTCATACACAATCTAATAGGCAGCTCAAACCAAATGGTAACCAACTTGAATCTAAACAACCCATCCAGACAGACCATTAGGCTTGGCTGGCAGCGCATTTCGAAAAAAGTCTATTGACATGATCAAAGATTGATTATATGTTTTAATTTCCATTTCATTACTTTTTATATACAATGATCCATCAACTTTTGGAAACTATTATCAGTGCAGTAAAGTGGCTTATTCACGATGCACAAAGCTTATTGGAATTTAGCGTAGTAGTCGCATCACTCTTTGCCCATTTTTTAGAAACACGCCAAAATATTTGGAGTAAAATTTTGGCTTTTCCTATTGCTTTTGCAAATATTTATATCTATTCGGTTAGATCGCTTTATGGCAAAGTAATCTATAGCATTATTTTTATATTCTTTAATCTATATGCCTACCTGAGATGGAAAGGCACCACTTATCGAAAACCTGTACAAGTGAGTAGGACATCTCATAAGACACTTGCCTCTATTACTGCGATTAGTATGTTGGTTGGGGTTAGTTGGCACTTTATAATGGGTAAATATGTTCGTGCAGCATCATATGGGGATACTTATTATTTTTCTTTTGGTTTTATGGACAAGTGGTTGATGTCGCATAAAAAATTAGAAAGATGGGTAATTGCTCTGTTGCGCTATATAGCCATGTCACTGGCTTGTTACCAAGCAGGAGCTATCATGCTAAGTATGCATTACCTGATTCTATCAGGTATAGGTATTTATGGTCAAATACAATGGTACTTATCCTACAAAACAATAAAAGCATCTCAGTAACCTCTTTTTGTAGCTATGATAATCGCGCTATAGTGTTAGAATCATGAGCAATATGCATGTAATTAAAGAAAAAAACAGTAAATTGGAGGAATCAATGCTCAAGTGCCTAAATCGCATAGAGCTTTCAGCAAAGCCTGACACATTAGTTACGTTAATGAACTATATTTTCAAACGTAAACAATATAGAATCCTCTTGTCTACCAAAACAATAGGCAAGCAGTTTTTTCTATAATATTTAGAGTAGTATATATATATAACTTACGAAATCTTAGTAAAATGCCTTGTGGTAGGAAAAGAAAAAGACAAAAAGTAGCTACACATAAGCGTAAAAAACGTCTTAGGTTAAATAGACATAAAAAGAAAAATAGATAGCACTTAAGTGCCAAGAAGCATTATTATCTGCTTTGCTTAACTATTTATTCAACATGCTACTAATTGCTTCCTAGGTTTCTGTAAAAACGTAAACAAAAATGAGCGCGTGGGTAACGAATTAATAATTAATAGTACGGATAATAATTGTAGAATAGCACTGTTAAAGGATGGAGATCTT
Organism: Candidatus Cardinium sp. cBcalN2; assembly: GCF_022810445.1. Classification (GTDB taxonomy): domain Bacteria; phylum Bacteroidota; class Bacteroidia; order Cytophagales; family Amoebophilaceae; genus Cardinium. The sequence continues at coordinate 8,823 of NZ_JAACGD010000130.1, forward strand.
TTTGAATATCAGGTAGAAAAAGAAGATAATAAATTTAAGGTAGGGGATATTTATTTGGGTACTATTAAAAAAGTTGTACCTAGTTTAAATGCCAGTTTTGTAGATGTAGGATACAAAAAAGATGCTTTTTTGCATTATTTAGATCTTGGTCCGCAATTCAATTCTCTTAAGAAAGCCATTCAATTTGTTAGGCATCAACAAGGCAACATAAAAAATTTAGTTGACTTTGTAGTTGAGCCACCCATAGATAAACTTGGTAAAATTGGAGATCTACTGGCCAAAGGGCAAGAGGTATTGGTTCAAATTGTAAAAGAGCCTATTTCAAGTAAAGGGCCTCGTATAGCTTCCGAGTTGACCTTACCTGGTCGTTATATGATACTCATACCCTTTGTGGATACGATTAGTATTTCTAAAAAGATTACAAATGCCGAAGAACGAGATCGGCTACACCGTTTAATCGCTTCTATTAAGCCTAAAAACTTTGGTGTAATTGTGCGTACTGTGGCCAAAGGCATCGATGTAGCCACATTAGATAGAGACCTAAGAGATCTTATCGATAAGTGGAAAAATGGGATGGAGCAGCTAGTTACTGCATTGCCTGGGGAAAAAATTATAGGGGAAGTAAACAGAGCTTATACAATTTTGCGAGATATGCTCAATGAATCTTTCGATAGCATTGTTGTAGATGATCAGCTCCTTTATAGTGAAATAAAGCAATACATACATACCATTGCGCCCGACAAAGAGAAAATTCTTAAATTTCATCAAAGTAAGATCAAGTTGTTTGAACAACTCGGCATAGAGCGGCAGCTAAAAACCCTCTTTGGTCAAACAGTTGGTATAGAAGGGGGCGGGTATTTAGTCATTGAGCATACCGAAGCTATGCATGTGATTGATGTAAACAGCGGTAATAGAGCTGTAGATGAAGAAGGGCAAGGGAAAATGGCTTTAAATGTCAATTTGGCTGCTGCAAAAGAAATTGCACGACAGTTGCGGTTGCGTGATATGGGCGGGATTATCGTAGTGGACTTTATTGACATTAAGGATATAGAAGATCGCAAGCTCCTTTATCAAAAAATGAAGGAGTTGATGAAAGAAGATCGTGCTAAAACTTCTGTTTTGCCATTGTCTAAGTTTAGCATCATGCAAATTACAAGGCAGCGGGTGCGACCAGAAATGAATGTAGCTACAAGAGAACTTTGCCCATCTTGTAATGGTACAGGAAAGATCGATGCTTCTATATTGGTTTCAGAAAGAATTGAAGAAAACTTGCACCTTGTTTTGATGAATCAGAACGAAAAAGGTATCAGTCTTTTAGTCCACCCTTATCTGTATGCCTACTTTACCAAAAATTTGATCTCTAAACGATTTAGATGGTTCCTAAAATATGGTAGGTGGGTTACATTGGTTGAAGATTCTTCAATGGCAGTAACAGATTATAAGCTTATCAACCAAAATGAAGAGGAAATAGAACTCCATTAGTGCTTTTTATAATAGACCCTTTGCAAAATCTATTTGCCATAAGCCATTTTTAGGAGAAGCATAGTCAAGCACCGCAAGATACTTAATGTATTTGAGGAGCATAGACAGGTTTCGGCACCAAAAGTGCGATTAGCAATAGGTTTTGCAAGAGGTTCAATATTATTCTGATTAGGCTTAGCTTACTCGTAAACTAAGCCTAATTTTTGGTTTCCGTTCACCCCTATGGCTTATGCTAGGAAAAAAACG
>NZ_JAACGD010000131.1 GCF_022810445.1 Candidatus Cardinium sp. cBcalN2
GAGATGGAATATAAGGGAGAAAGGATGAAAAAAATCAACCGACACGATGATTCATTTTATCATCCAAATATCAGTCTTTCGGGGCAACTCATGTGATATTTTATGGTGAACAAAAAAGAACAAAAAAAAGCCCATAAGAAAAGGAAAAAGATAGCCTCATGAACACAAAGAAAATGGTCACACATACACATTAGACAAAACAAAAAGTTAGCAATCAATACTTGATGGCCTCTCATTATCACTTTTGTATCAAGCATCTTTCATGTTCTTCTCTTTCTCTCTTTCTATCTGGAAAATATACACACCTTCATTGTCTTGATCTTTCTTTGCCTGTCTATCTTCCCATGGAGAGAGAGAGAAAAATATTCGATTGTCACTTGTTGTTAATGAATTGCATTATCTGTGAGTAATGAAAATTCAGCATTTTCTTTTTATGTCTATGGAAATATTTAATCCATGTATACTTTTGTGCTCTGTACCTTGATCTTGTCCTTATGAAAAAAAATGAGAAAGAGAAAATTCTCAAATAGAAGATGATACACGAAAATTTTCAAAAACACACAAATCTGACTCTTGTATTCATCGGGAATTCTCTTTTTTTCCTTTTCATTTTCTTATTGCAATCACCATCATGGTAAAAAAGAAGAAGAAGAAGAAGAAGAAGAAGAAATATAAGGATGAGAAGGAAAAAATTCTCTCTCTCTCTCTTTCTCTTTCTCTGATATTGAGTGAATGAGAATATATTCATCATCATCAGAATCTCCTCTAGTTATGGTGAACACATTATGGTGAAACCTCATGTTCATGATTATTTTTCTGTCTACTTTTTCTTCAACTCAGTAACGTTAAGCCTGATTATGTCAACCCTATAAGCGGCGATCAATCAAGTTTTGTTGATTTTTCCATCTTGAATGTTCTTTTCCTATTCCTTTCTCAGTCTCTGTGTATGTGTATTTATGTGTGTGTATATCTCCAATCTAGCATCGCTCCACATAAATCAAATGAGTCTATGGGAAGAATTTTTTTCGCTCTCTCTCTCCCTTTTTATCCTCTCGATACACTTGAAACTCTTTCTGTACTTTTTTTCTTCTTTATTCTCTTTCCTCCTCGCTTTCTTTTCCCATCTCTTTTTTCTCAACCAGGCAGATATTCAGATAAATACACCTTCTAACTGACTAAACTTTGTGGCTAAATATTATTGCTTGGCTAAAAAAATCGGCATTCCCGCAGACTGACAAAAAATACATACCATTTACAAATACATTACTCTCCTGGATTCCCCCGGAAATTCTCTGGATTACTTTTCGAAATTATTCTCCAGATTCTTTTTCCCCAATCTCTATATTTGTTCATATCCATTCTCATTCTCTAGATGGATTCATCAAGTCTTCCCAATCATGATTCAACTTCTATATTAACACAAGCACAAGCACAA
>NZ_JAACGD010000132.1 GCF_022810445.1 Candidatus Cardinium sp. cBcalN2
CTGTAAACTAAGCTTTCTGATCGCACTTTTTTCATCAGCGCTTGATTTTTTGGCTACTTTTTGATCAAGCAAAAAGTAGCTTTAAAAAATTCATTTTTTAACAGTGTCAGGAACAGATACGCCCTATGGGGTAGGAAGCAAAAAAATTGGATAATATGCTATTATTTTCTAAATTGACATAGCACTTTATTCACTAACTAGTTATAAAGATTACGAACAATGAATGATTACATAAAAGATTACACTCGTGCTAGGCGAGCCATAGATAGTGGACTGCAACGTTATATGGTCAAGGTCTATATGCATATGACTCTTGGACTATTGATTACGGCTATTACAGCAGCTGCAACCTTTACTTTTCCACCTTTAACCAATTTACTTTTTACATGTGACCAGTGGGGAAACATTATGAGTCGTACTTTTGGAGGTTATGCGGTAATGTTTGCGCCATTTTGTATCGCTATGTATGTATCAAGTAACTTTACTAGAGCAACATTTGCCCGCTCTCGCTTGCTTTTGGGCCTCTATGCTGCACTTATTGGTATGTCGTTTGCTGAATTAGCCTTTTTTTACACGATTGATTCTTTACATAAGACTTTTTTAATAACGGCTTTTACATTTGGGGCTATGAGTTTCTATGGTTACGTCACCAACCGTGACTTAAGCTCTGTAGGTTCTTTTTGTATGATGGCGATTTGGGGGCTTATTATTAGTAGTATAGTGAATATTTTTCTCCATAGCCCCATGGTTTACTTTTTAACCAGTTTTATAGGAGTAGTTGTATTTATTCTATTTGTAGCATATAACACCCAAAAATTAAAAAACCTCTACTATGAGTTGCAAGATACCAACTTGGTAGAGAAAGCTGGCCTTATGGGTGCTTTTTCTCTTTACATTAATTTTTTAAATCTTTTTTTATCTTTACTACGTTTTTTAGGGGAACAAAAAAGAAGAGATTAAGTTTATTCTAAAGCACTAAAAAGCGGTTAAAAAAGCTGATTATAGTATTGAACATACTAGTATAGGCTTGCAAAGCTAGCTTTTTTCTCTTTAGTAGAGGATAATAAATAGTAAGTTATAAAATAGTTAATCCGTAAAATAGCTAGCTATGTGGCTAGCTATTTTAATTTTTACCTTTCCTGGATGGTGCAAAGCCATACTCCATAGTATCATAATAGGGTTTTAAAAAGCTACAAAAGAGGTCATTCATGCATACCGATAGCAAAATTATTTGGGATAAATGTCTTCTACATATTCAAGGTCAAATCAGTGAACAAACTTATAAGACCTGGTTTAGCCCTATTATAGCCAAAGATTTTAAGGATGGTATCTTGACGATTCAAGTCCCTAGTCAATTTTTTTATGAGTGGTTAGAAGAACACCATTTACCACTACTTAAGCAAGCTGTACAGCAAGCAATAGGTCCACATGGAAAACTAGCCTATGCAGTTGTTATAGATAAAGGCAATAAAAAGCATAAACCATTAGTGGTAAATTTGCCTACTTACCCAGGACCAGCCTTAAAAAGTGGTAGCGAGCAACCACTTACTATTTTAGAAAATCAAATCTTTCGGTTAAATCCCAATTATCTTTTTGATAACCTTATAGAAGGCAGTTGCAATCAACTAGCCAAATCTGCTGCACAAGCTGTTGCCAAGCAACCAGGTGGCACTGCTTTTAATCCACTAATGTTATACGGAGGTGTTGGATTAGGTAAAACCCATATTTCTCAAGCTATTGGAAATGAAGTTAAAACATTTTTCAGAGATAAAAAAGTGGCTTATGTTTCATCAGAGAAGTTTACTACACAGTTTATAGAGGCCTTGCGTAGCAACTACGTTCAATCTTTTACAGCGCAATACCTAACCGTAGATCTGCTTATTTTGGATGATATACAGTTTTTATCTGGTAAAGAAAAAACGCAAGAAATTTTTTTTCATATTTTTAACCACTTACATCAACTAAAAAAACAAATTATCATTACAAGTGACTGCGCACCACGTGAGTTAAAAGGCTTACAAGAACGGCTGCTTTCTAGATTCAAATGGGGATTAACAGCAGATTTACAGTGCCCTGATTTTGAAACCCGAGTTGCGATTATACATAGTAAAATGGAGGCCGATGGTATTAAACTTTCAACTGATTTAATCGATTACATTGCCAAACATGTTGATACAAATGTCCGGGAACTAGAGGGGGTACTTATTTCACTTATTGCACATGCTTCTTTGACCAAACGAGATATTAACATAGACTTAGCACAACAAGTTTTAAAGCATATTATAGCCCAACAACCCACGACGGAAACCACTATTGAAGTACTACAACAACAAGTTGTTGCTCATTACCATATTTCTTTGGATGAGCTCAAGGGTAAATCACGTAAAAAAGAGATTGTAGCTGCCCGGCAAGTGGCCATGCACCTGATGAAAAAATATACCACTCATTCTCTAAAATCGATAGGCGCCTACTTTGGTGGAAGAGATCATACAACGGTGATACATGCTGTACAAGTTATAGATGATCTATTGCAGAGAGATCCAGCATATGCTCACTTATATACATCACTTGAAAATAAAATTAAATTAACGATGAAATAAAACTATCTGTTCACGCAATGGCGTCAAATTAAGGAATTTTTTGTCTACTTTTTTATTAATAAAAAAGTAGACAAAAAAAACTTTTTACTAGTCCTATGAACAGATACAGGCATTTTTACTTAGCAGCACCATCATACCGCTTCTAAGAAACTGGATTGGCATACCGTTTCTTTGTTAGGTGTATAACACACGTGCGTGGGTGAGGGCTGAATGGATGCTCTATATTACTACTCCAGCTAAGCAGGAACGTATCTGTTCATGACACTG
>NZ_JAACGD010000133.1 GCF_022810445.1 Candidatus Cardinium sp. cBcalN2
AGAGAGAGAGAGAGAGAAAGCCATGAGAGGAGGAAGAATTAATCGTATTTTTCTGACAAACTTGATGAAGAGGTTCTTCTTGACTATGATTTCATTTCCCTTCACAATATAATGAGTACAGCATGCATCTTTTTCACATGAAAATCGGATTGGAAAAAAAATTGGAAGCCGTCATGAAAATATCGATACCTTCCATGAGCGTAGTTATAATTCGTGTCGAATATACCCCAATTGACTGTGTATGGATCATTGGAGATGGATATCATCTTCAATCTTTACTTTTAACAATCTCTCTTTCTTTCTTCACCTTCCATGTAACATGAGCAACAAGTTATTTCATTTTTCAAGCTATGCTTATCGATTTTTCATGTTTTTTTCTCTCTCTTTCTCAATCATTCATTCATTCATTCTCACTTCTTCTTCTTCTTCTTCTTCTTCTTCTTCTTCTTCTTCTTCCTTTTTCATTCATGACCTTTTCGTTCAATACATATCCATGAATTATCATTATTATAATTCAATATATATGAAATAGTTGATGCTTTGCCTGTTTCCTTCCCGGTGAAAGATGAAATGATGAATAGTCATCAAACTAACTGTTCTTCCGCTCTCAAACACAATTCAGTTGGGGTGAAAGTACGTTAAACTCGTACTATGAAAACAGTTCATTGAGTTCTACCAAACGATTCACCAACACACATTGGCACCTTCGCCCATAAGTCAAGATTTTCTCTCTCTCTCTCTCAATGCATAAGTTGCTGTTCCATTTGAAGAATGGAATAAGAGCGTAAATAATTCGAACAAGAATATGTTGTCAAGAATGTGAAAAGGAAGAGTCAATAATATGCATATTATTGTATATGATTCGACTGTGTGAAGCTTATTTTTCAAGCCTAATCGTATCACTTTCTTCGTGTGTATGCTTATATTTTGGACTGTTGATGGGCTAAGGCCATGTATATGGGCGTCATACCTGAAGTGAAGATAAAGGAAGAGAGAAAGATCATTATACTCCAAAAAAGAGGTCCACATCAAGCAAACGATACATATATACTTTATCTTATACGATAGTCTGAATGACAAATACACATTCAACGGTGTGTAAATTCTTTCATAGACCACGGCACGTTCAAGGTTTGATGGCGAAAGCGAAGTTCATACACATTCA
>NZ_JAACGD010000134.1 GCF_022810445.1 Candidatus Cardinium sp. cBcalN2
CTAGAGGGCAAGCTAGAGGGTAAGGAAGAAAGAAATATAGAGATTGCTAGATCGATGCTTTCTCGAGGCTACTCTGTAGAGGATATTATCGTTCTTACCAGTTTGCCTGCTTCTCGTATCCAGAATCTTGTATAGTTTTTACCTATAACTATCATCTTCTGTACATTCCATGTATCTTGGTTGCAAGATTCTGGTATGCAAGAAATCTCTATCAACTCAATATATATCACTCTCTTTAGTCTTTGCTAATACCTTTTTAGCAAATAAGCGGACTATTCCATCAAAGGGGGATTCTATATTGGTATACCATAAATCTATTAAATGTTATCCATCCAACCCACGCCCTAGCTAATCTAATATTAAATTTAGTATAAAATTTATTTTAGAAAAGATAGATATCTGTTCCTGACACTGTT
>NZ_JAACGD010000135.1 GCF_022810445.1 Candidatus Cardinium sp. cBcalN2
GGTTTCAGTTGGTTGATCTCTATAGTACACCAGAGCAAGAACTACTTAGCTATAAAAAGGCTGCTGTTGCAGCTATGGTTCTGAAACAAGGTATTTATCGTTCGTTTAATCAATGGTTTATTGAACATATAGGATTAATTGTAGATTTACTAGAAAAAGGTTATATTAATTATGCTAGTGAAGCTTTTTCGTATATGTTACAGGTAGATGATCATCCAGATTTGTTAGAAACGATCAAGCAATCTAATCCAAAATTAAAGGAAATTGCCATGTCAATAGCTGAAACATTAAGACAAGAAGGAAAACAAGAAGGGATCAGGATAGGTGAAGAAAAAGGGAAAATGATGGGTATCCAAATAGGGCAAAAAAAGGGCAAGCTAGAGGGCAAG
>NZ_JAACGD010000136.1 GCF_022810445.1 Candidatus Cardinium sp. cBcalN2
TTTCTGATCGTACTTTTTTCAAAGGGCGCGTTTTTTTCCTAGTATAATCCATAGTGGTGAACTGTAACTATAGGGCTGCATGGAAGCCTGGCATCAGATTTTTTTGGGTTATCTTTTTTTATCTCTGGCTTCTTATATCTTACGTAGCTTCTGCAGGGACTGCAAGCATTATTCTATTCTATGCTATTCTATTTATAAGCATACATACCCATACATATATTAATTATTTCTTGTTTTTTATCTAATTCACGTATCTCTTTGCAAAGTTTTTTAACATACATGTCTATAGTCTTGTTGTTTGTGTCCTCTTGATTGAATAATGTTGGTAACTCTTGGTGTTTCAATAAGGATTTTAGCATCTTTTTTTTATCATTATACAAAAGTTCGAATATATCTCTAGACGTATAAAGCATATAACTAATAGGGTTATATCCAGCTCTAAATGTATTACAAGTTGCGTAAAATTTACGGCATATATCAATATATCTTTCTAATAGCAGCATTAATATATTTTGACCACCTTTATCTGATTGTGCCATATTTACATTTTCTATACTTAATAATTTATTTAATATGGTAGCCCATCCTGGATAGCGATTGTAAGCTACCCACATTAATGGAGTACGCCCATGTTCATCTTGTTGGTTCCAATGTATAGATTTGTTTAGTTGCTTATTATGAAGCTCAAGCAAATAAAGCGCCATATCTTTTCGGTCATATTTTACTGTTAGCCAGAATACGTTTCCATACTCGTCTGCTCTTTTACCATTATATAGCCAATTGAGATCAGCACCTGCTTGAAGTAGGCAATCTAGCATCTCTGGAATACCGCAACATATTGTATGGTGTAATATATAATGCATATACCAGGCTTTGTCTTCTCGATTGCTATACAATTCAAGTGCCTCTTTTACTAGTACTTTAAACATGTTGAGATCATGCGTAACTATTATATAATCCAATATAGAAATCCCGAATAGCACTTTTTTACTTAAATCTACTGTTTTATTGTTATTGATAAGGTATTGTATAAAATCTGATACTAGATCAGGGCATTTTGAAAAAACGGCTAATGCAAGTGGACTTGTTATGTTACTAGTCCAATCAAGCACTGGGTTAATATGATTGAAATAATTAAAAAATTGGTTATGATATTTCAGGTGTTGGCTATGAGACCTTACATGGCCGTCTGGGTCTGGATAGAAGGAAGCAGAGACACGCCTATAGTCTGAGTTGTTATGTTGTTGAATGGCATTTTTATATTTTGAGAATAAATAACATAGTTCATACATTTCCGCTTTATTTAAAGCAAATAAGGGTTTATCCTGGTGTTTTTCAAACAAGGCTCTTCCCTTGACCATCCATAGAGCGTGATTTGTATCTGGTGAAATATAAGGCTGCTGTTCAGGTCGTCTTTTTTTATTTTGTGGTTCGTTGTTGTTTTGTAAATTATTGGGTCCAATTTTGTTTACAGTTTCGTTGATAGGCTCTATATATTGATTGTTATTTTTAATATCTGGCTTCTGCCCAATATGACCAGCCTTTCGTTGCTTATTGCCTGTTTGTAGCATATTAGCTTTAGTGAAATTATTACATGACAAGGGTATGCAGCTGAAAGCGACTAAAAATTTTATTTTTATTTTCATAATCATTAACTTTTTTATGTAAAGTGACATTATACTATTAAATTTTTGAAAAAATTTTGTTTCTTAATAAGATTTGCCATATTAATCAAAATTAATTTGATATCAAAATATGTATCTGTTCAGGCCATGGCTTCAACTTAAAGATGACCACCATTGGTAGATTTAAGTCGTAAGGCATTTTTTCTTGGTAAGAAGTGGGATAAAAAAGCCTTTTTACCAATTTTGATAATAAATACTGCTGGCTATTTAATAATCAAGGAAATATAATCATTAAGTTGACACAATTGGGTGGTATGGGTTCAAGGCTATGGTTGTTATAAGCAAACCGCCCCTTAATTGGCTGCCATTAGCGCTTACAGCTGGAAAAACAGGAGCTACCCCTTGAGTCCCCTCCCTGCAACTGTTTTTGTATTTTAGTTGTAAAGGTCACTTGCTGAGCGCAACTATTTTATCTGGGTTCTTTTTTCATGCACTTGTGTCTGAGCAGTGAATAGATACCAAATTTCTTGTATTGTAAGTTAGTTTTTACAACTAGCATGCTTGCTGATCTTGCTTATACTAAGTGATTTGTAGTTTTTGAAAGCAAGTCTAATAAGTAGCCAAATGACCAAACTTAATCATTCAATATACTTTTTGTATATCTGTGCAAAGCCTAACAGTCATCAGAATAAAATAGAAGATTGGATATTGGATCGGGAAAAATATTGGTTGCAGGTGCGGATTACAGCGCCTCCTCAAGAAGGTAAAGCCAATAAAGCGATTATTGGATTATTAGCTAAAACGTTGGGCATAGCCCAAAGTAACATTTCCTTGGTAAGTGGTGCTACTGCACGGCGGAAAGTTTTTAAAATAGCATTATGGTCTAGTTCACTGGCTGAGAAGCTACCAGAAGAGCCTCAATTGCTTACGCTTTTTTAGTTGTTTCTGGTTTTTTGAGTACTTATTCGGTTATTTTAGTCACTTGGCAGCCAGTATTTGTTCACGCCATGGCGTGAACAGATACGATCGCAATTATTTTATAAAAAGCATTTTGTCTAGAACCGCCATAGTCTTGAATCGTAGCCGTTCAGCGCA
>NZ_JAACGD010000137.1 GCF_022810445.1 Candidatus Cardinium sp. cBcalN2
TTTTTATTGAAATAAAAAGTATAATGGGCTTCTAAGATTACTCTGATATCCCACCCATTCCGGTTTGGTAATCCAAAAATAATAGCCTGATAAGGGCCATATTCTATAATAGGGCCTAAGGATAAACTGATGTAGTGGTGTGCATAAGCACTAAAAAATGTATGGAAAAAATATGGTGCAATAGTCCATCGAATGTGTCGTTTATAGCTAAATTTAACTGGTGAAATGCCTCCACTAAAGCGTAAGGCTATAGATGGGTTCAGATGCATATGATAGTATATACCATACCCTAACTGATCATCAGGCATTCTGTTCCAGAACATACCTACAGACCTACAACCTTCTGTATGCCTTAAAAAAGGTACTTTCTCTTCTTTTACATGACTAACTGTGTAATTAGTATGATTTGCTAAATCTTCTTTGCCCTGCAAAGGAGTATAAAACATTAAAAGTAGTATAAATATTTTATAAAAGTATTGCATATTTATAAAAATTTATGTATTATATAAAATCTTTTTGAAAAAAGCAATAGATTTAAAATTATTTTTGCTTATTTTTATAAATGACGCAACCTATTCATCTACTATTTACCTTGCTCCTCTTCTATCAGTTACTCTTTTACCTACACCTACTCTATTTAAATGATATAGCACTTATACCTGATGCGTTATCTACATTCCTGTCTTATTGTATAACTGTGCAGCATAATTGGATGGTGAATAGCCTATACCTACTATGTTTACTTCATTATCAATATGATAAAGTCATTAGCTTTATTGAAAGATTTAAACAAAAATGGCACTCCAACAGTTTGTTGGTGCTAGGTTGGGCGATGTGTTGCTGTTATTATGTAATCTATTACCCTATATTTTGGGTAAAAGGCAGTTTCCATAGCTGGTTATATCCTTTGCTGTTTACGTTAGTTACCTTGCTGATTCCATTTGATAACGATGAAGACCATTTTCAATTGATCAATCCTACTAAGACGCAAAACAGCGAAAAGAGTATCACATTACCTGCATACAATGGACAACTACCCATTAATAACCCACAAAGGGGTATATATATTTTAGGCAACCAAGGTAGTGGCAAAACACGCTATGTATTAGAGCCTATTCTATACGCATTAATCAAAAAAGGTTATGCTGGCATCATCTACGACTATGACTTTGAAGGAAGGCCGACTGCACCTGATCATAACTACTGTCTTACCAAATTCGCTTTTAATTGTTTTTTAAAGTTCTGTGATGCTACTAAATTTCAATTCCATAGCATTAACTTTACTTCTCTTAAACATAGTACACGCGTCAACCCTATTGCGCCAAGATATATTCTAAACAGGGCCTATTTGGAGGAATACACCAGTGTACTATTACATAACCTGACTCCAGATAAAAAAGATGATTTTTGGAACCTAAGTACCAAAGCATTGCTAAAAGGGATGATTGTTTTTTTGGCTAATAGAAGACCTAGATGCTGTACCTTACCGCATGTTTTAGCACTGGCTACCAAACCTATTGCTAGTATACTGCAATTGATTGAAAAAGATGACGAAGCGGCTAGTTACGCTAGTTCTATATTAGATGCCTTTAAGGGTGGAGAAAAAACAGCTGGTCAATTGGTGGGTGTTATAGCTACCTTTAAAACGAACTTGCAAATTCTTTTAAATAAGGATTTATTTTGGGTCTTAAGCGGGGATGATTTAGACTTAACCATCAATGATAGCGGGAAGCCAACGATCTTGTCTATAGGTAATCATCCATCTGCTAAATCTGCCTTCTCACCGGTTATCTCGCTATTGCTAACGGTTTGCTTTAAAGCTATGTATGGCCATAATAGAACCAAAAGTTTTGTAGCCATAGATGAATTGCCCACATTATTTATTCCAGGGTTAGCAGAACTACCAGCTACTGCTAGAAAATATGGCATTAGCACAGTGGCTTGCGTTCAGTCCAATGCACAACTAGAACATACCTACGGCAGCATAGGGGCTAAACGCATACAGGATACCTTCGTCAATAAGATTATTGGTAATGTAGAAGGGACGTCTGCTGACTGGGCCAGTCATCTAATGGGAAAAAAGGACAAAAAGGTGGTTTCTTCTTCTACTTCAACGAGTCGTTACCAAAGTGGCCGTACAGAAACGGATGGAGAGGGTACCCATATACAAGAAAAACCTATCCTTTCCCCGCAAGATTTTATGAATTTTAAAGTGGGAACTTTTGCTGGAAGAGTAGTGGAGAGTAATCAAGCCTTTTTTAAATTTAATTTAAAAAAGGTAAGTAGTTTTGATGAAAAGTTTGAAAATCAGAAACTTCAAGATTTAAAAGAAACTCATCAATACGTGGATATAGAGGAGAATTTTAAAAGAATACACCAAGAAATCGACGTTTTATTATAGGTAGGCGCTCATAAAACACCTACCTAAGCAAGGCCCTTAAGCTGAGAACGAGATAGACCGGTTAACCGAAGAACCCTTTCTACCGATTCGCCTTCAGATAACAGGACTCTAGCTATTTCTAGTTTGCCCTCTAGTTTGCCCTCTAGTTTGCCCTCTAGTTTGCCCTCTAGTTTGCCCTCTAGTTTGCCCTCTAGTTTGCCCTTCTCTTGGCCAATTTGGATGCCCATTAGTTTTCCCTTTTTTTGACCAATTTGGATACCTTCTTCTCTATATTTTTGTGCTATAGTTCTCATAATATCTTCTTTATCTTGTTCAGGTAAATGTTGATCAATGATTCTTTCTAAATCTTGCTGTTTATCTTCAGGTAATTTGCTGTCAGTATACCATAAGAAATTTTTAATATAAATATAGCCTTTTTCTTTGTCAAGTAGAATATAAGGTTTAAAATTTTGTAAAAATTCCTCCCATAGATTAAGCATGTCTCTCTGATAAATATGTTTCATAACATATTCAAGCATCCCTACATATTTCTTTTGCTTGATATCATCATCTGACATGGACTGTAAATCTACCAGTTTATAGTCTCCACCCATAAGCTGCTTAGCAAGCTTTGGATCACTAAATAATGCCCATAAATTTTTTGGTGCATTAAAAGGTCTACTGCCATGGTAGAGCAGAATTGGTATGATAAGAGGCAATTTCTCTTTATCTTTTTTTTTATGGCGCTCACATAAACGAAGCATATATTGCCACAATTTCAGTGCAATCCAGTAATTAGGTGTTACCTCTGCCTCTATAAGTATGTAGACGAAGGCTTGGTCATTATCTTTCGTTAGTACTGAGTAGACCAGGTCACTTATGGATTTTCTGAGCTTATGTTCCACATAAGACTCTCTTTCAATAGTAATGCGGGTTAAATCCAACTTTTCTTTAACCTCTAATGGTAAATAATAGGCTAAAAACTCCTGAGCAGCTTCTTGTTGTGTTAGGATTTTTTTAACCAGTGCGTCATGTTTTAATCTGGTTGCCATGTGTTGTGTCTAAGGAAAAAGGAATTTAAACTTCATAAAATGGTGACTTGCAGATCGCACTGAAAAATGTGTAATGTAACCGACATTCCGCATAAGATTGTAGATTTTTATATTTACACTAATCTATAGTTCTAGATTTTCTTAGATTTTTGTTAATTTTTGACTCGGCCAAGAATCGATCGGTTAAATCTACAAGTATTTGTTGACTAGGATTCCAGTTAGCCTCTTGTTAATTTCTTTTTTCTTCTCTATTTTTCCTTTTTTAGTCCACTTCTATCAATCAATCAGTCAATAGCCCTACCCAGGCAGACTACTGCCTTAAGTTATACACTTTCATATTCCACATCATAAATAGCACAGGC
>NZ_JAACGD010000138.1 GCF_022810445.1 Candidatus Cardinium sp. cBcalN2
TTTTCCAGCTGTAAGGGGTGGTTTCCGATCGCAACTATTTTATAATGGGCGTTTTTTCTTTTCGTGTATGGCTGCTGCTACAGTAGGTTGCATCGATATAGCGTTCTTGCATCATTATGATAAAAATATAGTTTAAATGAATAAAAATTTAAAAAAAATATATTCGAAAAAACGGTTGATTTGTTCTTTTCAACCAATTACGACTTGGTCATTTTTAGCTGCTTTTCAGCTTTCTTCTTGTACAATTGGTAAGAGTCAAGATTTTCTACCCAGGTTACGTGGATTGGTACCTTGGAGGTCAATATCATCCATTCATCATTCTTCTATTGATATGAATCCTGGTAATGCGGTTTCTTTGAAACCAGTTCTATTAACTTGTAGGCCTAGTGATATTAGCCGTGTTAATGATGTTTACTCTGGCACAATGCTATTAAACTTAAATGGTGTATCTAGACCAGGGAGCGTATACCAGGACCCTAACCTCAGAAAGATGCAGACTAAAGCAATTCTTCATTTAGGATCCCTTCATGCAGAAAATGCTCAAAACAACAAAATTTGTAGGCTTATAGAAAAAT
>NZ_JAACGD010000139.1 GCF_022810445.1 Candidatus Cardinium sp. cBcalN2
GCTAGCTCCAATAAGCCTAATTTCGGCTTGATGATTTTTTGATGTAAGTTCATAATAGTTGTTGTTATTTATATCAACACAAATTATCAAATGTCAGATTAAATATCAACTACTACACTTTTTTATACAGCCATCAAATCTGCCTCCTTTAGAGTCAGGAGATGGTTGATTTTATCAATATAGCCATCTGTGAGATCTTGTAACTTTTTCTCTGCCCTTTTTATGGCATCTTCTGGTAGGCCATCTTTTTGCGTAGCTTTTAGTATTTCTTTGTAATCACGTCGGAGATTGCGAATCACTACCCTACTTTTTTCCGCTTCACTTTTAATGAGTTTTACTAAGCTCTTACGCCTTTCCTCGGAAGGAGGAGGCAGGGTAACCAGAATCATACGCCCGTCGTTTCTAGTAGAAAATCCAAGCTGGCTTTCTGCAATTGCTTTTTCTATATGAGGAATCGTAGCTTGCTCCCATGGTTGAATGGTCAAAGTACGTGCATCAGCTGTGCTAATCGAAGCCACTTGATGGAGTGGTGTTGGATTGCCATAATAGGCCACTGTCAAATGGTTTAACATAGTAGGTAGTGCCCGCCCAGCATTAACTTTGGCAAAAGCATCTTGTGCATGGCCATAAGCTTTATCCATGCTGCGCTCAGCTTCATCTAAATGTTGTTGAATAAGTTCCATAAATGGTAAATTATATAGCATTAAACTTTTTTCGAAACTTCCTCTATGCTGTTGGCAATAGAATCATTCATTATCTGAATCATTCTCTTCATCTAGATCACCTGCTTCTTTACCTTCTGTTTCACTTTCTCGTAGATCTATTATTTCTAACTCTCCATATGCAGCTACATCAAACGTAAAATACGTGTCTGGCAAAGGCAGGTTAACTACAAAGTTAGAAACTTTACAAATATACCTTGTTTCTTCGTTTTGTACTACTTCCCATCCATGAATTTGTGATGTATGACGATCGATTTCAAGTGTAATACTTTTCAAGTTGTTATCCTCATCAACAGGGGTTAATTGGACTATATCTCGTATGATAGCTTTTTTTTTATTTATCAGGCGTTCTCCAATATAAACAGCACTATACCCACGTTGATAGAGGTTATATAGTTCCGCAAAATTCACATCAGAATCTGTTTTAGCATATTCGCTAATGGTAACCTCTTTTAGTTCTTTATCATATACCCACACGGTTTCCCCATCTGTTATAGTCTCTTTTTGACCATAGGATAATCTATATTGCTGTCCTTGAGCAGTGATGCGCATAGTATCATGTCGGATAATATCCTCTTCTGGATATTGAATAGTTAGCTTATAGGTAGCACGAAAGTTCTCTAGTCCTTGGTAATAGGCAGAAGTTTTATCAAGTACTTCAAGTGCTTTTTCATCTACTGCTGCAAAAATAGGAGGCACTGAAACAAAGAACCATAGTAGCGACCTGAATAGGACTATTAGACAGTAAGAAAAATTAGGAATTAGCATAAATAACAATTCATACAACATATTATCCAATTATAAGGAAAAAGGATCTATACTAAAGCATCTAAAAGATATATTATACTATTTCTGCCCGCTTGTGCACTATTCAAATTTGTTAAGGGCAGGATTTTAGTCTTTATGTGGCAATCTAGATAAAATTTCATTTAAACTAGCTTCGTCTGTTACCAAAACTTCCCTAGCTTTACTGCCTTCAAAAGGACCTACGATACCTGCTGCTTCCAGTTGGTCGATCAGTCTTCCAGATCGGTTGTAGCCCAGTTTCAACTTTCGTTGAATCAAAGAAGTGCTGCCTTGTTGGTGTAATACAATTAGCCTGGCTGCTTCTTCAAACAAAGGGTCTGTTGCTTGCAAGTCTACCGCCATCATATCCTCTTTGTCTTCTTCATCATAAGTGGGTAACATATAAGCAGAAGGATAGCCTGACTGTGCACCAATATAGCTACAAACACGCTCTACTTCTGCTGTATCTAGAAAAGGTGCTTGTAAGCGAATGATATCAGAATTCATTGAAAGTAGCATATCACCATTGCCTACTAATTGTTCCGCACCACTGGCATCTAAAATGGTTCTAGAGTCAATACGTGAACTTACTTTATAAGAGATCCTTACTGGAAAGTTGGCTTTAATAATACCTGTAATAACATTTACAGAGGGTCTTTGTGTAGCTAAGACAAGATGGATACCGATGGCGCGTGCCAACTGAGCCAGTCGTGCAATAGGTACTTCTATTTCTTTTCCTGCAGTCATCATCATATCGGCAAATTCATCTATAACCAATACAATGTAGGGTAAAAACCGGTGTCCTTCTTGAGGATTCAAAATTCTTTTTATAAACTTTTCATTGTATTCCTTAATATTACGCGTGCCTGCTTCTTTGAGTAGCTCATAGCGGTGGTCCATTTCAATGCATAAAGAATTGAGGGTATGGATTACTTTTTTGGTTTCTGTAATAATGGGTTCTTCACTGATCGGCAATTTGGCCAGAAAGTGGCGCTCTAAGCGATTATATAAAGAAAGTTCTACTTTTTTAGGATCTACCAATACCAGTTTGAGTTGGGAAGGATGCTTTTTATAGATCAAGGAGGTTAGTAACACATTGAGCCCCACAGATTTTCCTTGCCCGGTAGCACCTGCAATCAAAAGATGAGGCATGCGCCCTAAATCTGCAATGAACAGCTCGTTTGAGATACTTTTACCTAATACAATAGGCAAATCCATTTTCCCTTTTAAAAACTTTTCAGAGGCAAGCATCTCTTGCAAGGGTACTACTTCCCTATTTTTATTGGGTACTTCAATACCAATAGTACCTTTGCCTGGTATGGGCGCAATAATCCGAATGCCTAGCGCAGCTAGGTTAAGCGCAATGTCATCTTCCAGATTTTTTATCTTAGAAATTTTTACCCCTGCTTCGGGTACAATTTCATAGAGGGTAACGGTAGGACCAATAGTGGCTTTTATTTTAGCAATATTAATCTTAAAGTTCTGTAAGGTTTGGACAATATTGTTTTTATTGATAGCCAATTCTTCCTGTGTAACAGATAGTTGGTCTTGTTGGTACCGCTCTAATAGATCTAAAGTCGGATATTTATAGGTAGATAGGTCTAAAGTTGGGTCGTAGTTTTCGCTTCTAATATGGTTTAAAGCTATCGTGGAGGGTGGAGCAGATGGAGCTGTTTTGAACAAATTTTTAGGGCAAGGTTCAGGGGTAACTACTTCAAAGGCTATATTACTTTTATTTTGAAAATCAATTTTAGAATCCTTTGGATCATTCGTATAAGCTGCATCTGTAGTGACATCTGTGTTTGCTATAATAGCATTATTATTTTTTTTTTTACTAGATAGTGATTCATTGTCTGAGTCAAATTCATCAGCTGCTTGATTATTTTCTTGAGAGAGACATGGATCATCTTTTAGCTTTTTTTTGCGTGCCAATAGATGAATAGTGGGTAAAGAGGTTATGTTAAAACATATTACGGAAAAAATAATTAAACTAATTAAAAGCAGGATAAAAGTACCATAACCTAAGAGGCCTTTAAACAACTTGCCGAGCTCATAGCCAACACCACCCACATAATTGACTAATAAGGTAGCGGTTGGGTAGAGTGTATATAAATAGCCTAATAAAATATTAGACCATAACACGAGAAACATGGAGACCATTACCGCTTTGAATAAAGAAAGATTAGGCCAAATTTTTTCTGTAACCATTTTTATCCCTATTAAAAATAGGAAAGGCAAAAAGATAAAAGCAGTGATCCCCCACCATACATGTACACAATAATAGCTTACAAAAGCGCCCACAAAACCTAGCCAGTTGCCAATGGCCATACTAGATGTTTTGAGTCGTAGCGTGCCAAAAGACTCAATAATATGCTGATCATTAGCACCATAAGTAAGATGAGAAAAGAAAGCCAATGCCAAAAAAATACTAATACCTTGTAACAAGAAGCCTATCGTTATTCTTATACGTTGGTCTAATATAAATTGATTGGATGAGGCGCTTTTTTTAGGAGTATCTGGCTGAATTTTATAATTATTTTGGGCCATTGGATCAACAAAAAAAAGATAAAGAATTGGGTATTAAATTAGACTCTAAAGTTTCCAGTTAAGTTTAGTGTGTCAGATACGCTACTAAGATACATAATTTGGTTATTTTTTTGAAAAACTAATTTTTTACGATTCTCTCAAATGGGCATATGATGGGCGCACATAAGCCAGATGACCTACTCATTATCCATATCTGAAACTACTCCATTAATCTTTTAAAGCAAGACATGTGTAGTACTGGTAAAAAATACGTATAATAACAATTTTATTACAGTTGAAATAGACCATGGCCAGCCATATAGAGAGTGCGGTAGCTTGTAGCAAGTTGTTATTACAATTATCAGGTGTTAAGCCATCTGGAGGTATTGTATTGTCCTCGAGTGAGGATATGGATACGGCTTTAAAAGAACTCAGCGCTACCTATGGCGTCAAACTAAAACAAAAGACAGTAAAATATGCTAAGCTTGCTTCTAACCATCTACCTATAGCTGTAGTAGTTGATATT
>NZ_JAACGD010000014.1 GCF_022810445.1 Candidatus Cardinium sp. cBcalN2
AAAAAAGTAAGATAAAAAGCCTTATAATCAAATAAAAATAATTAAAAATTCCTTAAGTTGAGGCGATTGTCTGTTCCTGACACTGTTAAAAAATGAATTTTTTAAAGCTACGTTTTGCTTGATTAAAAAATAAGCAAAACATCAAGCTCTATGGTTAAGTGATAGCATTTTACCCAAAGGATTTTATGCCTTAACAAGTGGAGTTGGAGGGAATCGAACCCTCGTCCGAACAAGAAAACCGCAACGCTTTCTACATGCTTAGTCACTGTTTATTGTCGGCGTAACCAAGGTCAGCGACATACCTGATGTTACGCTTATGCGTGGCTATGATTCGTCTTACCATCACGCATCTGGTAACACTAGCCCTATGTATCGATGCCCCTATGCTGATTCCATAGAGCAAAAACCAGCGGGACAAATCCCCCTTAATCTATCGATTAAGCAGCTAGAAGCATTTCTCCTTCTTCTTCTTCCTCTTCTTCGTTTTTACGAGAAGCTCGAGAATTAAAAGTAATGCTCCAGAGAGGATTATTGATTACAGCTAAGTTGCCGTTTATGCACTGTGTAAGTTTGATATAAGAGGTAATACTTACAACACCTCGCATGCTTACATTGGATTTAAACTTCCCGTCAATTCCAGTCAACCCCAATCTGTTTTACTTTGATGTCCATTATGGGCTCAAGTATGACTAAATTTAATACTTTTTTATTGGCTCAACAAAAAGTCCTGTTGTTAATTTTTCTTAGTATCGATTTATACTCAATAAGTATCAATTTTTTGGATCTTTTGGATAAAGAATGTAAATTAATTCAGATATTTATTTTAGTCCAACTCCCTATCTATTTTTGTCATGATATCATTTAAAACTGGTTTTGCTATTGCCATAGCGCTATACATGATTGCAATGAATTATTTATTGTTTCATTACGTACGAGATAAGTACTTTCGTAAGTAAAAATCAATCTACACCTTAGGCTAATGTTTTGATTTATATTTTTTTAATGTAATCTATCCTATATCTTGATCTATACCCAGGCTATTAGACTAGGGTTATCTTGTAGCTGCTCCAGTCGGTGATGTCAATTGATAATTGTATTTATTTGATTATCAAATAGACTAGCATTTTTTGAATGGGTGACTAGTAGGTCATTTGGCTTATGGCCACCGATAAAAAGTTGAGCACGTAGTAAAAATATGACTGTGTTGCCAAAAACGCCCTTTGTAAAAGTTTCCGACTATATTAAGATAGTAGACCAAGCATGTAATTAACTATTAACTATTAAATATTAACTCTATAAGAAAACAAATATTAACCCTATGGAAAAATATACATACTCTAAAAAAGTTGTTATCATGGCGCTTTTAAGTTTAAACATTTTGTCTGCTTGTGTACACACAAGGAAAGAATTAGGCTGGTGTCCTGTAGATAGTAAATGCTTGACGCCCAAGAGCATTGTTGGTGCTTGTTGTGCTTGTGGCACGTTTCAGTTATGTTACGGTATTTGTTCTATTGGGGTCGTTGTAGGCCTAGGATGGGGATTCGTTGAACTCTGTAAAACCATTTCTTTGAAAATGAATAGTAATAATAGTAATATAGCTAATAGTCATATGATCAGTCGGAATCCCGTTAATGTTCATGCTAGACATTTCCCGTCTAACATGCCCCATGGATTAAATCACTTGAATCAGCCAGGAATACCAGACATAACAGAAGACCGTATACTTAATGCAATAAAAGCTCCTCCAGTATTCATTGAATCTAATAACAATTGGCGTAAAACTCAATAGCAATGACTGAAAAAAAAGAAAAAACTTTTTTATTTTATAGTTCTCATCAAAGAAATGCTCCTTTTAGCAAAATTTTGAAAAAATTATTTTGTGCCAATATCTTACAAACACGCTAGTAATATGATTACTGAATAAACATACGTAATGATAAAAAAAGAAAAAATGAACTTGTCTATCATAGCGCCTAAAGGTAGTCTCTTTAATGGGGAAGTTAATAGTGTAACATTGCCAGGCGCGCTTGGCCCATTTCAGGTACTTGCTAATCATGCTCCTGTTTTGAGTAGTTTAATACCAGGGAGAATCACTTATAGAGTAGGCGATAAATCCTCCTCTTTTTCAGTAAAAGGTGGCATTAGCTCAGTAGCTAATAACCAGATTGTAGTCGTTTGTTCGCCTATTGAAAAACAATAATCATGCTTCTGATTTTGAGTAATGGTTAAAAAAATAATATATTTACTAATAAGGTACTTTTGCTATTCGTTCATCCAAGCAAATAGATAAAGTTCATAGGTAGATTAATCAGGCTTTTTTTCGCCTTTTTGCTCAATTATTTTGGGCATGCAATTATAGCGTAAGCATAACTAACCATAAATAGACTGAAAATGCTGCACCATTGCACAAGCATTATACTATCTGAAGTAAACCAGTATATTCAGTTTAAAACAAATGTAAAGGAGTCAGCCATATCCCTAGCAATTTTAGGAAATAGTGCAGAAGGAGGCAAGGCTTCAAGCGGGGTTATCATGAGGCTAGTAGACATTGCTTCAGTAGGATTATGTAGCGATCCTACTCGATATGTACCGCAAGGTCATGGCTTTGTTTTACGCAAGGCTCCAGAAGCATTTAACCTTTACTTCTTGTTTTCTACCGGTTATAAAGCATCAGATCTATTAAAAAATTTAGAACTACTTACTTATGTTGCGGTGTTCTTTCAAAATAAATCGCATTTTGATACCTCCAATACCCCTGTTTTACAAGAAATAGGGATTGAAAGTTTTTCTATCGAGTTAGTTAAAATGACTGTATCAGAAAAATCTATGCTTTGGGAAAGTTTACATGAGCCCTATACCCCTTCCTTGCTCTATAAAGTAGGTCTGATGTTTATAGCTGATGCCACCATAGATCTAAAAGTAGTTTCAGCATTTTCATCACTTGAAAGTTAATCGCTATGGCATTTACAACCAAATTGTTTCGGATAGTTGTTTCAAACAGTTATTATAAGTCTAATGCCACTCAAAACGATTTCAATATTCAGCCAATTCGGTCGACTGCTTGCTGGATGGCAGAACGTAAAGTTCGTATCTTGGATCACCCAGATGGAATAGAGCTCATATGGCTTTCACAAGGCTATGATGATCCGTTAGCCTTGCTTAAAAAAAAGGCAGATGGCATCACTCTCTCCTTTGTGATGAGCTTAAAAAATAGCCAAGCATTGAATCTGGCTCAATTAGAGGCAGGTTATTCAAACGGGCAAGTTTATTATTTATATAATGGCCATACCAACAACAATCATTTGCTCCATAGCAAAGCTTTTATGAGTGAATCAGATCTGATGAAAATTCAAGATGTACCTCATTATCCCACCGAACCCGGTTGGAATGTCTTTGCCATGATTGATATAGATCTTACCCATTGCATCCATGCTTTATCCAAGCAAAAAAACAGTCTTTTTGCTCAGCCTGTTACCTATAGAATTAAGATCCAAAATCGCTCCACTTTTTGGAGATACTATTTAGTCGATACTAAAAAGCGCCTCAGTGGCTCTCTAACCATTCTCTCTAATGGAGATGATTCTTATTTTGGCCAGGTGAAGCCTTCCACTAAGTTTCGTGATACCTATTGTGCCGAATCTACCATGCCCATGGAGCTTTGTGACCAATACGATCGTTCTTTTTCCCTTTGCGTGTTTGATAAAAACAGTGCAAAAGGTGAAACCATATTATTAGAAAAATTACCCTATCCTACTTATGACTCGCTCAAAAAAGATGGAACTGGTAAAAAGAAACTCTATAGTGATATAGTTGTATATGTTTAGTTTAAACGTAATTTAATTTTTATATAATTAATTAAAATCAAATAAAATGGCTGAAAATTTAAAAACTCCCGGCGTGTACATCGTCGAGAAGGATACAGGTGCCAACGCCGTGGTTCAAGTATCAACTGCAGTTCCTGCTTTTATAGGGTTCACTCAAAGAGCTGAAATTAATGGGAAGTCTTTTCATATGAAACCTGTTCAAATCTCTTCCCTTTCTGAATATGAATTGTTTTTTGGAGGGCCAGCGGTTCCTATCTATACTATTAGAGAAGTATCCGGTGGAAATAAGGATTTGGTTATGAATGGCAAATCTTATGTAATGGAACAAAGCCAAAACTCTACATTTTACCTCTATAATAGTTTAAAACTATTCTTTGATAATGGTGGGGCAGATTGCTTTATTGTCTCTGTTGGTCAATATGGTGATCCAAATGTACAGCTAGAGATTACACCAGATCTATTTAAACAAGGAATAGATACACTAGCTGGAGAAGAAGTGCCAACCATGTTGTTAATGCCTGATTCCCTCTTATTAGATGAAGAAGATGCCTCTTACTATGCTGTGCAGACCTATGCACTGGCGCATTGTGGTAAGTATCTAAACAAAGTCGCATTATTCGATATATGGGGTGGCAATAACGAGCTATCTATTGAAGATAAGAACAAATATGTAAATAGATTTCGTGAATATATTGGATTAGATAACTTGAGTTATGGTGCTGCCTATTATCCATGGGTTAAAACAAACATTATTCCATTAAATAGCATTGATTACAGAAATTTTGACTTAGAGTCGCTCAAATGTGTATTGCAAGAGGATCATAAAGCCATGCTTTCTAATTTAATCACTGCTACTACAGAGAAAGAGAAAGTTTATTGGGATGCCGGGTTAAAGAATACTAGTAAGGAGTATAAGTTGCTTCGCAAAACGGTTGCTGATCGGTTAAATATCCTTCCAGCGGCTCCCGCTATGGCAGGGCTTTATACCAGAACAGATAAAGCAAGAGGGGTATGGATTGCACCAGCTAACCAAAACCTTAACTCTGTAGTTGCACCAATGGTTAAGATTACCCATGAAGAGCAAGAATCACTTAACGTAGATGGCATTAGTGGTAAATCCATCAATGCCATTCGTACCTTTAAAGGCGCAGGTGCTGCAGTCGTTTGGGGAGCTAGAACATTAGCTGGCAATAGTCCAGAATGGCGGTATATTAACGTGAGAAGGTTGTTTATTCTTATTGAGCAATCTATTAAAAATGCCGCATTTTCTGTTGTCTTTAGGCCCAATGTTCCTGTTACCTGGGCCGTGGTACAAGGTATGATTTCCAACTTCTTAACCAACTTATGGAGACAAGGTGCCTTAGTAGGTGCCAGCCCTGCAGAAGCATTTACCGTGCTTTGTGGATTGGGTGAAACCATGTCTCAAGATGACGTTAATGAAGGTATCATGCGTATTTCAGTAAAAGTATCGGCTCCTAGACCAGCTGAGTTTATTGTAATCACCTTTGAACAAAAAATGGGTGCAGATGGTTAACTAATCCGTCTATAGGGGGCAAGTCAATGTTTTGTCCCCTATATCTAGGGGTATTACTTTTATTACTTAAAATTCTAAAAATATTTAAAACTAAAATCGCCATGGCTGAGAATTTGTTAATACCTGCTATAGTCCATTTTAATTTAGGCTCTTCAAAGGTTAATGTAACCGATTATAACATAGCAATTTCGTTAGAAAATAGGTCCCAATATAGTGCATCAATTAATGCACAAGGTAAGCCTGTCTATGCTCTATGTAAAGCAGGGGAAATTAAACAAACTGCTGATATTAAAGTTTCTATACTGAAAACACCAGATGGAAAATTTGATGACGATATCAAAAAACTAGAAAAAAACTTAGCTGCCACTAAGGAAAATGATCCTAAAAAATATGTGGAAAGTATGTTGTTTAGTTTTGCAACCAATGATGATAAACCATTTGCACATATAAAATTTCAGGGATTTGTTCATAAAATGAGCACTGATGTAGATGCTGAAACGGAGCTTCAGGAAGCGATAGCTGAGCTTTTTGTTTATGATCCAATCAGTTTGGATATTAAACAATAACTCCCTGAATCCATTATTGAGTTTTTTAGGTATTAATTAGTTTAACTAGTATTTGATAGTAAGACATTATGAAAAAAATAACTGTTGATTATAAGCACTTTAATAAAGCAGGTTTTGATGGTAAAACTTGTAGTATTTCTGACTATATGCCGCCAATGCCAAGGCCATCTACGACAACAGCTATGGTCTATGATACATCAAGTAAAGCACCCGTTTTTCAGAATCAAGGCAGTGCTCAAGAAGCGGTAAATTTCGTTGTAGAATTTTTGCCATTTATAACTGGCAAGCATTTGCTGACAAAAGCATATAATTTGGTTCAAGAAGTACTTGAAGATAAATATCATGCAGAGCCCTGTACCATTTGTATATACAAAAAAGATGGTTCAATAGACACCAAAATAACTGTAAATGATGTTTTTGTACAAAAAGCAGAGTTATTCTTAAATAGAAAGAATGAGGCTGCAGGTGAAATGGGTTATATCCGTATACGCTTTACTTTGGAAGGCTTACAGCCAACCCCAAGATAAAAAGTAATCGAATTATGTGTTTAAGCTTCTTCTGATCTTTATGGCTGATTTTACTTTAGTCTATTCCCATTCTTTTCAAGTAGAAATATTGGGCGTAACAGATGGTAGTTCCCCGGAATATTTCTATAAGGTTGAAGGGTTAAGTGCTGCTTTAAAGATGGAGGCCTTGCTACCTGGTGGGTCTAATAGGCCTTATTACAAATCGAATGCATGTGAGACTACTGATTTAATCTTAACCAGACCCTTAATAGAAGGCAAAACCAAAATTACGCTTTGGTGCGAAGAAGCTATTGATAAGGGCCTTTTTAAACTTACGCAGGCCCATGTTTTGATCCTTAACAAGGAGCGTAAAGTTTTAGCACAATGGACAATAGAGGATGTCTATCCAAAAGCCATAGCTATTACGCCATTTGAATTAAATCGTTCAGCGGACCCTGGAGTAGGAGAAACTATTACGATTGGCTATTCTAGGTTAGTACGAACAAAGTAATATCATCTAGTATTAGAAAACTAATTTTATTGATTATGGCTGTTAAAATTAATGAACTAGTCGTCCAGATTAAGGTTTCCGAGACTAATACTAGTAATAAGCAACTAGCAGAGCCTACAGATACTTCATCTAGTTTATTATGCCCTACAGAGCAGCAAAAATCAGCATTAGCAAAAGACCTTTTAAACTTATTAGAAGATCAGCAAGCAAGGTAAAGTGATTCATCTGTCGTTATGAGTAATGTTAGTAAACTAGTTATTAAAGCATGTAGTGACAATAAATTCTCCTCTTTTACAGGAGAGTTTATTACATCTATTAATCCAGAAAACTTAGCCATTACAAGTAAGGTTTTTTATGATGTTGCTAAACCCATAGCTAATCCTCAGGTTGCATACCGTGGACCTAGTCCAAAACAGCTTTCTTTTAGTCTTTTATTTGATAATACGGGGATTATACCTGGTAGCAATGCCATTGCTGTTATGGAGCAAATAAAGCAATTGCAAGATGTTGCCTATAATGTGCACAAAACCAATAATGCCCCGAATTATATTCGTATTATCTGGGGACAGATTGATTTTAAAGGTAGGTTGGTTGATTTAGACATAGTCTATTCTATGTTTCAAGTAGATGGCACGCTTGTTAGAGCAGAGGCACGTATAGTTGTCTTGGAGGAGGTCGTTTCTTTAGGTAAAGGCAAATCTGCTGCTGGCGTAGATAGTAACTATACAAAGGCATCTGGTGCTCATGCAACCTCGATGCAAAAGAGCCAGGCTGGTCAAATCTCGTCTACTAAAGGAGATGATCTATCGCCATCTCAGGAAAGTTTTGCACCGACACCTGATGGTATGAATGGTCCTTACAGTGGTGCACCAGCTGGTGCTTACGATGGATCCCCTGATCAGGTTTATCATGGATCTAATGATGTTGGCCCTGTTTATGCTTCTTCCAGTGTTGGTAAGGCTGATCCTACTAAACCCACTTCTAGTCTCGACGCTACTAGTCCTACTGCTTCCAGTACAAGTGCCGCTGGTTCTGCTTCTAGTACTGCTATGGATCATGCTGATAACTCATCAAAAGGGGGCGTTGCGGGTAATGGCCCTGGTGGGAGTGGTGGCGGCATTGGTGGAGGTGGTCATGAGCCAGGTACCGGCCCAGCTAAGTCTGGTAGTAATACAGCTGCTTCTAAATCACCTACGTCTGCAAGTAAAGCTAGGCCAGCTGGTGGAACAGCCAAAGGGGCAGGTAGCGCTTCTAAAATGGGCAAGGCAGCAGCTGCTGGTGCCGGTATAGCTGGCGGTGCTGTAATGGCAGCTACCGTAGCTGGAGCCAATAGTTTGCGTAGTCTAAAAGAAAAAGCTACTGGATTGAATTTCTTGAGAAGAATCAAGAATTTTGTTAAAAAAGTAGCTCCTAGGGTCTATGATGCTGGAAAAAAAGTAGGTGGTCATCTAAAGGGGTAGTGGTTCCTAATCGTTACTTTTAAGTATTAAAAAGCACATCAATCATAATATCCTTTGCTTAGCAGCCTAACCTATATCTTTGAATGATTAGGGGAGGCCCTTGAATATTTTTTATTACAACGGCCTGATATTGTTATTTTTCGGGATTATTTGTTCTAAACTTAGCCAATCCTTTTATTTTAATTCCTTATGGCAAATGTTGTGGCAATTGTAGGGCGATCTAATGTAGGTAAGTCTACCTTTTTTAATAGATTGATTGAAGCAAAAAAAGCCATTATGGATGGGTCTGTTCATACTACCCGTGATCGGCATTATGGTTATGCACAGTGGGGGAATCGTTCTTTTACCGTTATTGATACGGGAGGGTATATGGTTGGTACCGATCATACCTTTGCCCATGGTATTCGTGAACAGATTCAACTTGCACTAGATGAAGCCAATTTGATACTCTTTATGGTAGATTGTATGGAGGGCCTCACCGATCTAGATAAAGAATTTGCGCATTTATTACGAAAAATCAATAAGCCTGTTTTTTTAGTAGCCAATAAATCAGAAAGTTTAATGACCGCCATGGTGGCACCTAGTTTCTATGCTTTAGGACTTGGCGATCCATTTCCTATAGCTGCTATCAATGGCTCCGGAACAGGCGACTTGCTTGATGCTTTATTGCCTCATCTTAAAGAAGCACCTGCTCCAGAATCCGATCAAGGGCCAGAAAAACTCCCTAGATTAACTATTTTGGGTCGTCCAAATGTAGGCAAATCCTCTTTTTTAAATTTTTTATTAGATGAAAAAAGAAGTATGGTAAGTCCCGTATCTGGTACTACTAGAGATGCGATAGATACCCCATACAATCGTTATAACAAAAAGTTTATTCTTACTGATACAGCAGGCATACGAAAAAAATCCAAGGTACGGGAGGCTATTGAATTCTACTCCGTATTGCGTGCGGTAAGGGCTATGCAAGAGGCTGATATCTGTTTGATCATGATAGATGCCCAACATGGCATAGAAGCACAGGATATTTCGCTTATTGCATTAGCACATCGCTATAAAAAAGGGATAGTCTTAATCGTCAATAAATGGGATTTGATCGACAAAGAGGTTACAACTGCCGACAGCTATAGAAGACACCTACTACGCAAGCTAGCCCCTTTAGATTATCTGCCGATTCTATTTGTTTCAACGGTAAAAAAACAACGTGTCTACCAAGCTATTGAAAAAGCACTTGCTGTTTATCAAAATAAAATAAAAAAGATTCCAACTTCTGAGTTAAATAAATGCATCTTGCCGATTATTGACAAGAATCATCCTCCTGCTGTAAAGGGGAAGTATATTCAAATTAAATATTGTACTCAGGTTACTGCTCATGCCCCTACATTTGCGTTTTTTTGTAACCATCCAGCTTATATTCAACCTAATTACAAAAGCTATTTGGTTAATCAAATCAGGGCCCATTTTGATTTTGAGGGTGTACCCGTTCAAGTGGTATTTAAGAAAAAGTAGTCTCCCCCTGGTGGGTATTTTTATCTATGTTCAGCTTTAATCACGTACTGATTTGAATAATGTGACCAAGTTATAGTATATATATAATTGATTTAGAGTATATAAAATTATAGAATCTGACAAATAAGGTAACTTTTACCTTACTTTTTTCTTTTTTTTGCGCGTGCTGCCATGGGGCTGAATGAATACAGCATTTGTAAAGTGCAGAAAAAAACCATGCTAACAAATCGCTATTAGGCCAATAACACACTATCTAACATAACAAATAAATACTTCATTTACATTCACAAATAATCATAATAAATTTATGCATAAAAATAAGTACGTTTATATTGTTTATCTAAAATTTTCATTTTTTTTCTTTTCATGTAACCAATTAGGACTTAGATATGATAAAAAAATCCAAACCTGCTAAAAGCATCATCTACAACAAAAAAGAAAAAAAATTTCTCAGAAGACAGTCTCCCTAAGTTGTTTGCACAAGATGATACACTAATAAAGGCAGTACGTGGGAATCGTTTCAAAGATGTTAAAATTATGCTAGATTTAGCACAGTATTTAATCAATAACCCAGCCAAAAAATCTCCTAAATTATCTAAAGAATCAATTTTAAATTCTATTAACAACCCGGACAAAGATGGTTATACTACTTTGCATTATGCATTAGATTGTGATGCTTCAATATGTTACGAAATGTTGAAGTTGCTGTTAAAGTGTAATCTTGTCAATATAAAGGCAGCAGATTGTGAAGGTAGGACGATCCTTCATTGGGCAGTGGCAAGTGGTAATCTACAAGCTGTAAAACTTATATTAGCATCTGCTCAATCGAGATTCTTACCTCAAAACTATTTACCTCAAGACTATCAAGACTATAAAGATTTTATAAACATGAAAACCAAGATAGCTAAAGATGGTTCAGGAGGCTGTTCTGCTATATACTGGGCGATTAGTCCAATCTCTTTACCAACAGATAAGCTTGAGGATAGTCTAAAAATATTTAAATTGCTAGTAGATATATCGGAAATTAATGGAACAGATAATCAAGGATATACGCTTAGCCATTGGGCAGTTGTTCAGGGTTGTAGTAATATATTGAGTATACTTATTAAAGATGGGGCTGATCTCAGTATACAGGATAAAAAAGGTCGTACTGTTTTCCATCTTGCCATAGAAACAATAAAAGATACCATGGATAGTAATTTACACCTAGCAAACCACTTAATAGATCAGAAAGATAGCATATTCGACCAATTAGTAAGCCTACCCCAATATAGGCAAGAGTGGGATAAAAAAGATCATAACGGATATAGCCCCTTAGAACTACTAGATAAACTTGCTTTGACTTTGCAAGATTTTAAGGATTGGAAACGAGAGAAAAATAAAAAAAGCCAAACCAATAAAAGACCTCATATTAATAGCACCAAAGTGGAAAATTGCCTACGTTTCAATAAAAAGAAACGTGTTTCCTAGGGCTATTTGAATAATGTTCCAAGTTATAGTATACTTATAGTTACATGAGTTTAGAGTTGATAGTGCTATGTCGTATCCATTGACTACTGTCGCAGAAAAGCGCAAAAAAGTAGCCGTTCAGCGCAGTGCCAAAGTTACGTAGAAAAAGCAAAAACGCTCCTTGTAAAATAGTTGCGATCAGAAAACAACACTTACAGCTGAAATAGAAAAACAGCCTGTTTGAAGCCCGCCAAGCGGGTGCGTTAAGAAAAAAGCAAACAAGGTAACTATAATAAATTTATGCATAAAAATAAATACGTTTATATTATTTATCTCATACTTCCATTTTTTTTCTTTTCATGTAGCCAATTGGGTTTTAAAGCCTCTTCCCAAGAGGGAAAAAAATTAGCAGCATCTAGGGGCAAAGACATAAAGTCTGGTCCGGGAGCCAATGCTCCTAATGGGTTTCTAAATAAGAAAAAACTGATAGAAGACATAGTTGACCGTAATTTAACAAAGGTTCAAATTAAACTAAATATAATAAAGGATCTAATCAATAAAGGACTGAACAACAAATCTCTTGAAGTACCGCTAGCATCACTTTTACGTACTATAAATGAACAGGATGAGGATGGTTATACGCTTTTGCATTATACAGTAAAGCCTGATAAAACAGAGACATCTTTTGTTATAAATGTACCCATGTTGACTAAGCTGTTAAGTTATAAGTTTATCGATATAAAGGCAACAGATTATGAAGGTAAGACGATCCTTCATTGGGCAGTGGCAAGTGGTAATCTAGAAGCTGTAAAATTCATATTAGCATCTGCTCAATCGAGATTGTTACCTCAAGACTATACAGATTTTGTAAGCATGAAAACTAAAATAGACCAAGATGGTTCAGGAGGCTGTTCTGCTATATACTGGGCGATTAGTCCAATCTCTTTACCAACAGATAAGCTTAAGTGTAGTCTAGAAATATTTAAATTGCTGTTAGATATATCGGAAATTAATGGAACAGATAATCAAGGTTATACGCTTGGCCATTGGTCGGTTGTTCAAGGTCGTAATGATATATTCAGGTTACTTATTAAAGATGGCGCTGACTTTAGTATACAGGATAAAAAAGGTCGTACCGTTTTCCATCTTGCCATAGAAACAATAAAAGATACCATGGATAGTAATTTACACCTGGCAAACCACTTAATAGATCAGAAAGATAGCATACTCGACCAATTAGTAAGCTTACCCCAATATAGGCAAGAGTGGGATAAAAAAGATCATAACGGATATAGCCCCTTAAAACTACTATCAGATGAGCTTGATTTGACTTTAGAAGATATTAAAGATTGGAAACAAGATAAAAATAAACAAATCCAAACTAACAAAAGACCTCATATTGATAGCACTGAAGTGGAAAATTGCCTACGTTCCAATAAAAAGAAACGTAGTTCCTAGGGCTATTTGAATAATGTTCCAACTTATAGTATATTTGTAAGTATTGTACACCATACAGCATTATATATAGACCATGGCAAGAATTTGTGATATAACAGGAAAAAAGCCGATTGTGGGTAACAATGTATCCCATGCAAATAATAAAACCAAAAGATGGTTTTATCCAAATCTGCAAAAAAAGCGTTTTTATATTCCGGAAGAGGATATTTGGATTCCATTGAAGGTTTGCACTTCTATTATCCGTACCATTAATAAGAAAGGCATCCATACAGTGTTAAAGGAAGCCAAACAAAAGGGTACTTTGTCGAAGAAATACCACTGGTTGGTCTAAATGGTAGCCACTAGCAATCTTATAAAAAAGTAGTAAAAGTAAAATGGCAAAAAAAAAAGGCGGTAGGGTTCAGGTAATATTAGAGTGTACAGAGCACAAAAATAGTGGTATGGCGGGTATGTCTCGCTACTGTACAGAAAAGAACAGAACGACTACTACGGCACGAATGGAATTAAAAAAGTATAATCCTATACTTAAACGTCATACCCTTCATAAGGAAATTAAATAATCATTAACCATTATGGCAAAGAAAGTAGTGGCAACCCTTGCCAAAGGAGATGCCGTTAAATTGACTAAGTTGATTCAAGTAAAAAGATCAACCAAAACAGGGGCTTATACTTTCCGCAGTAGAATTGTTCCCTCTGAAGTAATAAAAGAGATTGTATCTACTAACTCATAAACCCCCTCTTGTAAAATAGTTGCTATCAGCAGCCTTTGTACCGCTAGGCTAAACGATAAGTATATTCATTAAGTTGCTTCCTATGGGTATCTTTTATTTTTTTTCTAAGTCAACCAAACCTAAATCAAGTTTAGCAGAAGATCTGTCTAAGACACGTCATTCTTTTTGGACTAAACTTTCTAAAATTGTTGCTGGCAAGTCTACCGTCGATAGTGCTATACTGGATAAATTGGAGGAATTGCTCATTGGTTCAGATGTTGGCGTAGCTACAACCTGCAAGATCATAGATGCTATAGAGCAGCGTGTAGCCAAAGATAAATACCTTACTACAGGTGAACTAGACCAGATTTTACAGTCTGAAACCCAGCAACTTTTACATGCTACATCTAGTTCGCATCAAGAGGTTATGGGTAGTGTGTCATTCCTTCAACCCCATATTATACTTGTAGTAGGCGTAAATGGCGTGGGTAAGACTACCACTATTGGCAAATTAGCTGCACAATTTATCAACCAAGGAAAAAAAGTTCTCTTAGGTGCTGCAGATACTTTTCGTGCAGCAGCTGTAGAACAACTTACCATTTGGGGCAATCGTGTAGGGGCAGAAGTAGTAGCAGGAGCCATGCAATCAGACCCTTCTGCAGTGGCCTACGAAGCAGTACAACAGGGTGTACGCAACCGTACAGATGTGATTATTATAGATACGGCTGGCCGCTTGCACACCAAAATACATCTTATTAATGAACTGGCTAAAATTAAGCGGACGATTCAAAAGTGTCTTCCAGGTGCACCACAAGAGGTATTATTGGTCTTGGATGGTACCAATGGGCAGAATGCTTTTCTTCAAGCAGAGGCTTTCACCACTGCTGTAGAAGTAACGGGAATAGTCGTAACCAAACTAGATGGAACCGCTAAAGGCGGTATGGTGCTGGGTATAGCAGATCAGTTTGCTATTCCAATCAAATATATTGGTGTAGGTGAAAAGGTAGAAGACCTCAGGCCTTTTAATGCCCGTTCATTTATTGCTTCCTTGTTTGAGAAATGGTAAAAAGCCTTTGTAGCTGTTTTGTACGTAGGCTTAGCAGCATGCTAAATGAATACAAAGCTTTTTAGTTGATAGTGTCGCATATTTGCTTTATAATCTTATTAAGAATTGCAGATCAAAACAATAACCTTCCTAAAAAGTATTTTATACTGTTTTTGTATAGGTGCTTATTTTAAATGCAAACCTAAAGAAAAGGGGAAAGATCAAGCAAGCCTTGCTCATAATATAGACCAGGTTAATAAAGTAAAAACATCGGAACCACATCAATCCCAAAATCAAGATACAGAAGAACCATCTCAAACCGTTTCAGAGGATAGGGATGAGCCTGATAACCTTTCTAAATACCCAGAGGATGATTCGATCCAACCTAAGCAAGGGTTAACTCATGAGAAAACAACGAACCTAGAAAAACCAAGCCCAGATGTAGCTATCCAAAAACCAGACCTAAAAAGCTCTTCTGTAGTAGATACTCCCCAATCGTCTTTACCAGAAAAACAAAAAAATATCAATTAGTCCACTCACTATTGTGTAGCATTGCATGGGTTGACGGAATCACAAGATACGTTCTATCATTTTGAACCTAATTTGAGGAAAGCATTGCAAGAAGTAGGTTTGACCAATATAGCGTTTATATACCCAGTAGCCAGAGAGGGTTTTTCAAGTGTTGTCTCACTATACGTTGACCATATCTTTAAAGAAATAAAAAAACAAGTTGGTGATGCTCCAGTACATCTAATAGGATATAGTCAGGGTGGATTAGTAGCGGGTTATTTAGAAAAGAAGCATGGAGATGAATTAAATATTGTTTCGTCTACTTACATTTCTACTCCATTTCGTGGAGTAGGTGCTATAAAAGCTACTCAATCAGAAGTCAAGGAGTTTAGTCGTAACGCCAGCGGGGCTTTAGAAAAGTTAGCTAACTCTCAAGGCCTTGATAGGCAAAAAATTTGTAAAGAAATGCAACGAAACCAAATGCTGTTATCTGTGATACGTACATTGCTTTTGCCTTTTACAAAAGGCCTAGGAGCTTTAAAACCAGATAATAATCAAGATCTGTTGGATGACATTCGTAAGGGTTCTCCCAAGATACCTCATTTAATTATTGGCTCCTATGTTTCTTTTGGCGACATATTTGATATTTCCCCAGAAGCAGCAAAAATACTAGACTGGCACTATGCAAAACTTTTGAAGAAAGACATATCTCCAAATTTTACTCCAGAAGACAATAGTATGAAAAATGATACTATGGTCCCATTTCCTAGCCAATTAGCTAGGCGGGGTAGTATTGACGATATTAATCTTGCTGGTATAAAAGATAGTGGTAGTGAGATTCCTGGGCCTAAAGGGTGTGAGAATACTACCTATTATGTTTTGCCTAAAACAGCTCATGCTTGGAACCTGCCTATTATAGATGGAAATTTATATATACAGAAAAACAGTCGTCCTATATTAGCATCTCCTCAGGTTGCGTCCGTTGTTGC
Organism: Candidatus Cardinium sp. cBcalN2; assembly: GCF_022810445.1. Lineage (GTDB taxonomy): Bacteria > Bacteroidota > Bacteroidia > Cytophagales > Amoebophilaceae > Cardinium. The sequence continues at coordinate 16,069 of NZ_JAACGD010000014.1, forward strand.
AGCATTTTTATCTAAGCAAATCTGGAAAGCAGATGATTGACTTGGTGTAATATAGCTTGCTTTGAGGTTCTCTGCCTCAAATTTTCAAAGATGCGTTGTGCACGAACATGGCATAGAAATTGCTTAATCTACCACCACTTCTTCTGCTGCAGCTAGATCTTCATCTGTAGTAGTTGATATTT
>NZ_JAACGD010000140.1 GCF_022810445.1 Candidatus Cardinium sp. cBcalN2
AAACAACATACCATAGATGATTAATCTAATTTGAATAGCAAAAGCTCCCCTTAGTAGATTGATGTATTTCATGAATTTATTGAATGTGGTTAGATTAAAAATAAGAAATTTGCTTCTGTAAACGTTTGCTTAACAACTAAATACTTTATGATCACCTTGGCGGTATTTAAAAGGTCATGTTTTGTATTTTATAGTGCATACCGTTCACATGCATATGACTGGCGTAACTGATCAACATATTCATGGTAAAAAGACCATTTGGCTATATCAACAGGCGTTTGGTTATATTGATTTTTAATGCGTACATCAATACCTTTTGCTTTAAGCAATATTTTAGATACTTCTAAGTGCGCCTGACAAGTCGCTAAATGCAACGCAGTACTACTATATTTATTTTTTGCATTGATATTTAAATGTTTATGCTCTAGTAGCAGTTGTACTACTTCTATTTTTCCACCGTATGCCGCTAAATGTAAGGGCGTATTATCATCTTTATCTCTGGCGTTTATATCAATACCTATTGTATTCAATAATAGTTTAACTGCTTCTATATGCCCGTTATTGGTTGCTAAATGAAGAGGCGTTAAGCCATCTTTACCTTTACTATTTACGTTAATAAAAGGTTGGTCCAATAATACTTGAACAGTTTTTAAATGATTTGCACATACTGCCAAATGCAGTGCAGTATCACCATCCTTATTTTTAATATTGATATTCATTTCTTTTATTGTCAATAACAATTGAGTGTGTTCTACATTACCTTCACAGGCTGCAAAATGCAAGGAGGTATCGCCATATTTATTTTTTGCATTCACGTTAATTCCTTCAATCTTAAGCAGTTTTTTAAGGTGATCTATATCATTAGTGACTGCTGCCCAATGCAGGAAAGTATTCTCATCATCATCTTTTGCATGCATTAACATATGTTTTTTTGATTTAGTAAACGTTAGGGTATGTATTTATTTGGTGGATTATGCCATTTTCTAACAGATGGCAATATGGATTTATGCGTTATACGTACATACAACTTAAATTTATATGACTATATTAGATAAGCATAGTTTAATTGTTAAATAGTTTAATTGTTAATTTTATTTGATTGCGAAAGATTTGCATAATATAAGGCAAATTCATATAAAAAAGAATATACAAATGCAAGTTAATGTCATACATTAATCTATTTTAACTGTATAAATTATTTTACAAGTTTTTTTATCTATCTTAGGGGTTAAGAAGTGCACAATTAGTATACGTAAGAAGAAAATAGCACAGTTACATCCGACATTCCGCACAAGATTTGGAAGTGTTCAGTAAACTGTGTCAGTTCCCAAGATTTTAATTAAAAATCTTATTTAATTTTGTTTTAATCTTTAGCATCAGCGTTTAAGTTTTCTTATATTTCTTTTGGCTATATTTACTTTCAGTCTTCCTCCTAGCTTATTATAGATTTATTCTATGTTTGATCGCCACAATCTTTCTGGTAGTACTGTTTTGGATCATTTAGGTCTGGTAGCCGCTACGATTGATAAATTAGGTATAGCCAAAGAAATAGATAAACATCTTCCCCTGTCTTATGGGGCAAAAACAAGCCATGGCCAACGTGTATCGGCTATGATACTCAATGGATTAGGTTTCATGAATGACCGACTCTACCTCTTTCCCAGATTTCTTGCCAATAAACCAGTTAGTAAACTACTAGGTGAGAACGTTACAGCATCAGACTTTAATGATGATTCCTTAGGACGTTGTTTAGATGCTATACATGAATATGGGATAACAAAACTTTTTTCAGAGATATCCCTATCTATAGCACTAAAATATAAACTTTTAGGTAGATCTGTCTATCTTGATACTACTACCCTAAGCCTCTATGGGGCGTATGAAAATAATAATACAGCTAATAACGATGTTGTACCAAACGTCTCTTCACCAACTGTTTATCCTAACAATGATCGGATAAATCTTCCTGTAACCCCCATTCCAGCTCATGGACAT
>NZ_JAACGD010000141.1 GCF_022810445.1 Candidatus Cardinium sp. cBcalN2
ATGGATTGCAGAGAGGTTCCTGTTTTTCCAGCTGTAAACTAAGCTTTCAGTAACTTTTTTCATCAGCGCTTGATTTTTTGGCTACTTTTTGATCAAGCAAAAAGTAGCTTTAAAAAATTCATTTTTTACCAGTGTCATGAGCAGATACTTCCTGAATAGATACACAATAGGCGTTGTTGAGGTTTTATTCAACCCTTTCAATTGAAGCGCCTAATGCATTTAGTCGTTGGTCAATGTATTCATAACCTCGATCAATTTGACTAATATTTTCAATGGTACTGCTGCCTTCTGCAGCTAGTGCCGCAATTAACAAAGCAATACCGGCTCTAATATCACTTGAACTCATATGGGTACCTTGTAGTTTATGGCTATTCCCTAGACCTACTATATGTACCCTATGTGGGTCACATAAGACCAATCGTGCCCCCATTTCAATCAAATGATCTACAAAAAAGAGCCTGCTTTCAAACATTTTCTGGTGGATTAGCATATGCCCTTGTGCATGTACCGCAGTTACAACAGCAATGCTGATTAAATCAGCAGGTATTCCTGGCCAAACTGCATCATAAAGGGTTACTAAGTTCCCATCCATTTCTGGTTTAATCTTATAGCAGGGCTGCACGGGAATATGCAATTGGTTGCCCTGTTGTTCTAGAACAATACCCAACTTTTTAAAACAATACCAAACAGGTGCAAAAAATGGCATAGGCACATCTGTAATGGTTAATGCTGATTGGGTAGTTGCAGCCAATCCAATAAAGCTGCCAATTTCCAATATATCTGGTAAGATAGTATGGGTTGTACCACCTAAAACAGGTACGCCTTCTATAGTTAGTAGATTGGAACCAATACCGCTAATGCGTGATCCCATTGCTACCAGCATATGGCAAAGTTGCTGTATATGTGGCTCACAAGCTGCAGGATAAATAATAGTTTTCCCTTTGGCCATGCTGGCCGCCATAATTAAGTTGGCGGTTCCTGTTACCGATGGTTCTGACATCCATACATCAGCGCCTTTTAATTCCTGGTATTTTACTTCCCAAGCTGCCTGAGCAGCATGGTAGTAAAAAGAAATACCTAGTTGTGCTAGTCCTTCAAAATGAGCATGAAGCCCTCTTCGGCCAATTCTATCTCCTCCAGGCTTAGCTATAATGCACTGCTTGAAACGGATTAACAAGGGTGCCAGTAGCATAATAGAGCCTCTTACCTTAGTGTATTCTTGGCGAAATGTAGCTGTAAGCATAGCTTCTTTGGCAACATGCTTCGCGCAAAACTGATAGCCTCTATCTCCCAACCGAGTAATTTGTACACCTAAAAGGGTTAAGAGTTTCATCACACTCTGTACATCAGCGATATTAGGAATGTTATGTAAGGTCACTACTTCATCAGTCAATAAGGTAGCACAGATTACTTGTAGTGCTTCATTTTTTGAGCCTTGCGGTTGAATGGTCCCTGCCAAATGGCTTCCTCCATCGATAATAAATTTAGCCATTGTCCAGATTTATATTTTATATACTAACCGACTATTGGTTGGGTTGCTTTTTAAAATGGTTGGATTTGACGTGCTGCTTAGTTCTGGGTTTTTGACCATTGTTACCTTCATCTGGTAGGGTTCGTATGATTGCTACATCTAGCATGGTATCATCTGGAATCATGCGTTTGATATCCTGCATAATTCTTTCATTACTGATATAATCATTGTTCCATATACTACTAAAACGACGCATCAGCCTGGCAACTGTTATAATCATCTGATCTTGCTCTTTACGAGTAGCTAGGGTGCTTATCTTTTGTATGAGTGACTCCATATGTCTTCCATAATATTTATATCTGATTAGCTGAATAAAAGGCATATGAACATAATGCTGTTGGCTGCTTTCTCTCTTAATAGGTTTGGGATTAGGACTATCAATATCTAATTTGTAGTCTGATAATATAAAAAGATCATCCCAACGTTTTTGTGAAGACTCTGCATTAGGATTCACCACCTCCATCAGCTTTACAATGCCATAGGCTTTTTGCGTGCGAACTGTTTTGTCTTCAATGGTTACCAGCTGTTCCATAAGCTTCTGTATGTTTCTACCATATTCTTTAAGCATTAAAGGCGATCGCATTGTGTTATAGTCGTACATTATGGATTATTAGGTTAATGAGCAATCATATCTATTTAAATACAGGCTTTATTTTGGAGGCAAAATTTCTAGTTTTGCATAGTTTAACAAGAGGGTCTTTTCTCCAAATTTATGAAAAAGAATAACAGCTTTATGCATATCTGCCGTTTCTACTAACTGCAAAACTTTTCCTACACCAAAATGCAGATGACGTACTGTGTTGCCAACTTGGAGCTTATTTGTGGACACTGTAGAGAGAGAGGATGAAACGGAAGCAGCCACTGGTTTTCTAACTGGATCGTTTATTGTAGTTACTGGCTTTTGTGGAGTCGTTGTTTTACCCCCTCTATGACTTGTCCAACCTATCTCTTGTAAAAAACGACTGGGCTTTACGTTGGCTAATTTACCAAATCTGTATCTGCTTAAAGCATAAGATAAGGTTAGCTGAATTTGTGCACGGGTAACAGCTACGTAGAAAAGACGCCTTTCTTCTTCTAAATCTGCGTTGCTGCCTAACATCATAGAAGAAGGAAAGAGTTCTTCTTCCATGCCTACCAGATATACATATTTGAATTCTAAGCCTTTAGAAGCATGAATGGTCATTAATGTTAGGCTATCTTCATTTGCGTCTTCTTTATCGGCACTGGTAATTAATGCGATTTCTTGTAAAAAACTACCCAGGCTTGGATCCCTGTTTTCAGGGTGGTCTACGAATTGTTTGATACTATTCAATAGTTCTTGTATATGCTCATAGCGGGTTAAGCCTTCTACCGTTTTATCTTCATGCAGCTCCTTGAGCAGGCCAGATGCTTGGGCCATATAGTTTGCTATAGCATATGCATTTTCGTTTGCTAGTTTTAGAGTAGCCGTATGAATAAGTGTTACAAAACGACTAACAGCAGCTGCAGTAGCCCCACTTAAATAGTCATTTATATTGCGTAGTAGGGTCCAGAGAGGAAGCTTTGTTTCCGCTACCATAGCAAATATTTTATCAATAGTAGTGGGGCCAATACCCCGCCTAGGGAAATTAATAATTCTTCTAAAGGCTTCGGTATCATTATAGTTTACTACAAAACGCAAGTAGGCTAAAAGATCTTTTACTTCTTTGCGCTGATAGAAAGAGAGGCCACCTATGATGCGATAAGGAATGTTTTTTTTACGCAATGCTTCTTCAAAGTTTCGAGATTGATTATTGGTACGGTATAGAATGACAAAATCTCGATAGAGCAGTTGGCCATTTAGCTTTTCTGCCATTATGGCATCTACTACTAACCGACTCTCTTCCATATCTGATATAGCTCTTAGTACTGCAAGCGGTGGCCCGACTGGATTATCTGTCCAAACCTTTTTTTTTAACTGATGTTCATTGTGACTAATGATTCGATTAGCTGCCTCAACAATATGCCTAGTAGAACGGTAATTTTGCTCTAGTTTGATCATTTGGTGGTTAGGATAATCATGAGAAAAATGCAAAATATTTTGAATATCAGCTCCCCTAAATGCATAAATGCTTTGTGCATCATCTCCCACTACACAAATGTTCTGGTGGCAGGAAGCCAGTTTTTTAGCAATACGGTACTGAACTAGGTTCGTATCTTGAAACTCATCAATAAATAGATAGCGAAATTGTTGTTGATACTTTGTGCTTAATGCAGGATAATCATATAATAACTTATAAGTCTGTACTAATAAGTCATCAAAATCCATGGCACCAGCCTGTAAACAGTGGTTGGTGTATCTTAAGAAGACTTCACTGAACCTAGCCATACGCATATGGCTATCTTCTTTTTGATAGGTTGGGTCTGCCGCATAAACTTCTGGTGTAATCAACCTGTTTTTAGCATATGAGATACGTCCCAATATAATCCCTGGTTTATATACTTTATCATCTAAGGCAAGGCTTTTAGTAATTTGTTTGATGAGTGATTTGCTGTCGTCTGTGTCGTAAATACTAAAATGGGTAGGATAGCCTAAAGTATTGGCTTCTCGTCTTAGTAGTTTGACGAAAACACTATGAAAAGTCCCGAGCCATATGGCTTGTGCGCCATTACCCACTATTTTAGTAATCCGATGACGCATTTCAGCAGCGGCTTTGTTGGTAAAGGTTAAAGCAAGAATCTGATCAGGTGTTGCTTTTTTTTCCTTAAGGATATGTGCGATTCTGGCCGTTAATACTTTTGTTTTGCCTGAGCCAGCACCTGCCACAACAATTGATGGACCTTCTGTATGAACCACTGCCTGCTTTTGCATCTCATTGAGCCCAGAAAGATAGGTTGGTTGTATAACTGGATCCATTGTAATAACTATTTTTATTTTTATATTTGATCCAAAATAATCAATCTTGTTGTTAATCCTTCCAACCTTTCGAAGGAAACTGAAAGTTACGCCCTTTCATTCGTTGAATCATACAATATTAAGCAGGAGAGCAATTTAATAAATAGTTGGATAAAGGCCAAAGAACCATCTCTGCATGCTGTTGTTGCTATCTGTTATTAACTATCTACAATTATTAAAATAGATTTAAAAAGCCTATATTTGCTAGATCCACTCGGCTCGTACCAATTTAATTGCCTATTAAATTTCTTTAGCGTTTAGAGTCTGTAGAACACACCGAGTGCAAAACCAAAACCTACTAAATCTATGTAATAATTTACGTACTAGCTAGTACTTGCAAATTACCAGAAAAAGTAGTGTTTCTAAAATTCTCTTTACAGAAATTTATTAGTATGTACCCTACCACAGGCCTTTATCAATGCTTTATTTGGATTTATCGCTTTAGTTTAGTTTTTTGCTTTTCCTTGATTGTTAGTTGTAGTGGTAAAAGTTGCTCTGATAAGCATAAAAAAAATGAACTGTCTACAGCAGTTGAGCCAAGGATATTAGACCCGCCAGTTTTAAAAGAGCATACTGCTCAACAAAACAATAAAAGCAAAAGAACCGATGAACAAAATCTAGATGTGTCAGATGAACTAGAGATTTCTAGAAAAGGAGCAAAAAATATCAAGCGACTAGCTAAAGTGACAGAAGATAAACAAGCTATTGTATTATTGCATGGACTTGCTAGAATTTCTTCTGACTTTAACGCCATGATAGCAATATTAGAAAAAAGATTTCCCCATGCAACTATAGTGGCCTTAAAAAGTGTTAATAAAGACTCTAATAACCAAAAATCTGCTAGTCTTAGCTCGAAGCTATCCATTAAACAACAAGCTAGATTAGCTTATGAAGAGATCAAAGCAAAAATTCCTTTTGGTAGTCATCTTATACTTGTAGGCCATAGCCAAGGAGGACTACGGGCTTTGGTTGTTGCCAAAGAGTATGAAGCTCGCTTGAAACGTGAATGTGCCATCACTATAGAACAATTGATTACTATAGGGACACCGTGGAAAGGAGCGCCAATATTTCAGCATATTAAGCGTGCTAAAACATTCAATGAAAAATTTGGTAAAATAGCTATAACCTTAGATAAGATACAACCAAACTACAGCAAAGCTGTAAGGGGATATTTTTTCAAAAAAGCACCAGAACTAGCAAAACACCATCCTAACTTCTATGGCAAGGCAGCGCCATTCCTTATGAAATTTAGCCAGATAGATGGCATTGCAGATTTAGACCCAGAAAGTGATTTTATTCGTAATGATGTTGTCTCAAGCCTTAAGGAAGTTGATTGGCCGATTACCGCTATTGCAGGTGTTTTAACTGACTTTTCTGAGCTTTTTGATACATTTCAATACCCTATTAGCGCCAAAGCATTGACTGAACTCAATGCCACCTATGCAGAATTGATTGGCGGTAATCCAAACTCTGAGCATGATATGTTGCTGCCTGTTGCTACACAACATGCAGAAGGTTTAGGTACTAGAAATTTTAAGCGTATAAAAGTATATGGTACCTGTCATGGCAATAAAGTAGGTGTTTCTGTAAAACGTGGGCTTTCTGAGCTTAATAATAAAGCGGTCATAGAAAAAGTGACTGAATCTATAGAAGAAACTTTTTACGAATACAAAGAGGAAAAAGAAGAAGTGGTTGTAGAGCAAGGAGTTGAGGCTGCTCCTGCTGCTTAGCTACTGATGCTGCAAGCATACAATTAAAAAATAGAATCTTGGAAAGTGTAAAAAGTAAAGAGGCTATGGTAGCTTTAGATGGCATTATGGATCATCCCATCTTGCGTCAAATTGGTCAGATGGCTGATGGGCTTCAATTAAAAACCTATGTAGTAGGTGGGTTTGTACGAGATTTGTGTTTAGGACGTATGTCCAAAGATATTGATATTGTTTGCGTAGGGGATGGTATGGCTCTGGCACAAGTTGTAGCAAAGTATAAAGATGTTCCCGTTACCTTATTTAAAAGTTTTGGTACTGCCATGTTGCAGTGGGATGGGTGCGACGTGGAGTTTGTAGGTGCTAGAAAGGAATCTTATTTGCCGAATTCTCGTAATCCAAGTGTATCAACTGGGACGCTGGCTGATGACCAACTGCGTCGAGATTTCACTATCAATGCCATGGCAATCTCTTTAAATAAAAAAGATTATGGGCGATTATTGGATCCATTTAATGGACAGCATGACTTGATAAATGGCTTGATTAGAACGCCTTATAATCCGAATCAAACTTTTTCAGATGATCCATTACGCATTATGCGTGCCATACGATTGGCTACTCAACTAAATTTTACCATAGCACCAGAAACATGGGTAGCCATGTCGGCTGTTGGCAATCGATTGCTTATTATCGCTCAGGAACGTATTGCCGAAGAGTTACATAAAATGATAGCTACTGATCGACCCGCTTATGGCTTTAAACTTTTGTTTGATAGCCACCTATTATCAGTGGTACTACCAGAACTACAAAAGCTTTCAGGAAAAGAACAGATTGGTTGCCATTCTCATAAAGATAATTTTCTACATACCCTTGAAGTTTTGGACAATGTGGCCCGACATTCTTCTAAATTATGGCTTCGTTGGGCAGCTGTTTTTCATGATATAGCCAAGCCATTGACCAAAAAATTTGATCCTATACATGGTTTTTCTTTTCACGGTCACGAAGATCTAGGTGCTAGAATGTTACCTAAACTCTTTAAAAGAATGCGCTTTCCTACTAGCAAGGAAATTCTGGGATATGTACAAAAATTGGTTAGATTACACTTGCGCCCTATAGCCTTGGCAAAGGAGGTCACTGATACGGCCATACGGCGCTTTTTATATGAGGTTGGAGATGACTTAGAGGATTTATTCTTATTGTGTAGAGCCGATATTACCTCCAAAAATGAAATCAAGGTGCAACAATATTTAGCTAACTTTGATAGGGTTCAAAAAAGGGTTTTAGCGGTAGAAGCACGTGATAAGATTAGAAATTTTCAACCGGTTATTACTGGTGCTGTTATTATGGAAACGTTTGGCCTAAAACCTTGTGCTCAGGTGGGTTTTATTAAAGAGGCTGTTAAAGAAGCTATATTAGAGGGTAAGATTAAGAATGAATACCAAGAAGCATTTAATTATATGTTGATGGTTGGTAAAGATTATCTAAGGTGAAAAAAACTACTGAAAGCAGCGCCTATAGTTGTAATATCCATTCACTACCCTAGCAGAACTGGACTCCAAACCGCCATAGCCTTGAATGGATACTAAAAATTGTTTCCGTTCATCACTATGGCTTATGCT
>NZ_JAACGD010000142.1 GCF_022810445.1 Candidatus Cardinium sp. cBcalN2
ATCATAAATAGCACAGGCAACAGGACCAAAATAGCGTACGATTTTTATTAAAACTTCATTCATATTCAGCACTATTTCATGATATGCATGATCTACTTGTAATTTAATAACATGAATTCCATGAAACAATCTGTAAACCCATTGCATCGACGGGCGATTAGTAGCATACCCACTTTGAGATAAAACGGTCTCATTACTAGATACTAATTGTTTACGTAGAAAGTACTGTGCAAAACTATAAACCATCAAACAAAGTGTCATTAACATCATTAAGGCACTAATCCGCTCTGGCTTTTTAAGAAAAATAGAGTCTACTTCAAAAGTATTGTCCTTGATAAATTTAAAACCTGATTCTGTACCCGATTGTTCTTTATAAGTAGATAAAAGTTCTTGATCT
>NZ_JAACGD010000143.1 GCF_022810445.1 Candidatus Cardinium sp. cBcalN2
AAAATAGATTGAATAAATAGATTGATGGATGCATGATTTGAGTATTTATTGAAGTTTTTGATAATTACGATTTGTTTATTATTTTTATATTAAGTTAAGTGTGTATAGATGTTGATAAAACATGGTGTAGTAATAATTGTATAATTAGATTATAGATTATACTGTAAGCAAATACTCCCAAGAAGTCCACTCGCTTCTTTATCTTTAAGCAAGCCAATGCAAG
>NZ_JAACGD010000144.1 GCF_022810445.1 Candidatus Cardinium sp. cBcalN2
TGTTCATGACACTGGTAAAAAATGAATCTTTATTGTTACTTTTTTTTTGATAAAAAAGTAACCAAAAAATCAAGCCCTATGAACCAAGGGCACTTTTACTGTTTAACGCTGATTGTGCTGCCATTCTAAAGGCATTTGCAGCACGATTAATTACTCTACGTGTTCTTGTACTTATTACTTTTTCTCCTGTTATTCTATTGGAAGGACTTAAACCTAACCATGAAGCAAAATGTTTTTCTGTTGGCCACTTATTGGGATTCATGCCAACTTCTGAAACAACAGTTTGTACTGTTAAAGTATTAAGTCCAGGAATGGTCGTAAAATCAACACCTGTTACGCGATATAATTCTTCATGTAATGTAAAATGAGGATGGTTTTTTACTAAACTTTTTTTTTGATTGGCTATAGTTATATTCTTCAGATTTTGTCTCAAATTTTTTGTAACAATTTTCAATAGCTTTATCACATTCTGCTATTTCTTCCTGATATATAATGTATAGCCTATACTCCTGCCTTAGAGAAAATAGATGCTCTTCTCTATAGTCGCCTGTCAGTGCTTTAGCAATCGTAGCCTCATCACTTTTGATTCTAAGGTCTTTTAATGCAGCCAATTTATCAGCGTTGCGCTCTCCTGAAAGTATGGATTCGATAATCCGAATACCAGTTATACCCGTAATATCACTTATTACCTTGTGTAATTGAAGATGCATTTGAGACAGTGCTTTTTGCATACGATTAACATGCGTAGCTGCCGTTTTGATCAGGCTTTCTCGTTGCCTAATGTAGCTACGTAAGACACAGATTTCATCATCTGGCCTGAATGATCCTTGGAGTAGACCATAGCTATGTAATTGGTGTAACAACTG
>NZ_JAACGD010000145.1 GCF_022810445.1 Candidatus Cardinium sp. cBcalN2
AAGAAAGATGCCAATCCTACTATTATAGGCTATAAGTTATCTATTCAAATAGTTGCTAATGAGTCTAAAATAACGCTATTGCGATACCAACAAGGAAGATTTATTTTGGCTACTAATCAACTGGATAACAAATATTTAACCGATGAAGAAATGTTGCTAGAGTATAAAGAGCAGCATAAAACAGAACAAGCTTTTCGGTTTATTAAAGGTAATGCATTTGAAGTATCTTCTGTATTTCTAAAAAAGGAAAGTCGTGTGCAAGCTTTGATGATGGTTATGACGCTCTGTTTGATGGTCTACAGTTTTAGTGAGCTCTGGTTGCGTAAGTCTTTGATCGAAAATAATGCTACTATTCCTAATCAACTCAAGAAACTCACGTAAAAACCAACTATGACGTGGGTCTGCCGACTGTTTCATGGCATTCATGAACTACATCTGCAATTTGAAGGGTATAGGCAACAGTATGTCATCAATTTAAAAAATGTTACTAAGCAGGTTATAGGTTATTTTGGCCCAAAAGCCATGACTATTTATGGGTTAAAAATTTGCAAATAGTTTTTTAGGGCCATCGTATGCCTTTTTTGAACAAAAAAGCTAAAAAAACCATTTGAAAACAATAAAAAGGCCTACTATGACATCATTTACTCTAGCTTAAGCTAAAAAAACTTTCCAAAAATTGGACAAAAATGATAAATCATGGGAAAAGATAATATTGCCGCGGAATGTGAGCTTAAAAAGGAATACCATAATGATTGCCGGAACTTTTTACAGAGG
>NZ_JAACGD010000146.1 GCF_022810445.1 Candidatus Cardinium sp. cBcalN2
ACCTGAGTTCTGGATTAGAAAATTAAGCATGAGTTTACAAAAGCCCCTTTGTGTTTCTAATTTGGAATTAGAAAATTAACCAAATTAACAAAGGAGCCAATTATGAATGTAGCAAAATTAGTCGAAATATATTTCGCTGTCGATGACTTCTTAAAAAAATTTATGCCTTATATGGAAAGTCAACTTTTACCCAACTCTACAAGAAAACCTACTAGAACTTGTTCGTTGTCTTTGAGTGAAATAATGACGATATTAATTGCCTTTCATGTAATTGGCTTTAGAAATTTTAAGTCATATTATATTCATTTACAACAATTTCATTCTAATGACTTTGTTAATTTAGTAAGTTATAATAGATTTATAGCACTGATTCAAAGAACATTAGTTCCAATGTACTTTTTTACACAAAGTCTTTCTAAAACAAAAACAGGTTGCTACTTTATGGATGCAACAGCCATTAAGGTTTGTAATGTCAAAAGATCTTATGCTCATCAGGTTTTTAAATCGATTGCTACTAAAGGTAAAACGAGCACTGGTTGGTTTTTTGGAATGAAATTACACTTGATCGTCAATGATTTAGGAGAAATTATGAACTTTGCACTTACAACAGGTAAGGTAAATGATAGATTTCCTGTAGAAAATTTATGTAAAAATTTGATGGGTAAAGTGTTCAGCGATAAAGGCTACTTGAGTAAAGATTTATTTGAGAAACTGATGGATAAAGGCATAGAACTGATTACTCAAATCAGAAAAAATATGAAAAATGCATTTATGCCACTCTGGGATAAATTGATGCTTAGAAAGAGATCTATCATTGAAACTATTATAGATCAGCTTAAAAATATTCTAGAGTAAAGAAATGGTTCGACAACTTAAAATTAAGCATAGCTGATGCTGTAGATTTCACATACTACCGCAACTGGATAACTTTATTCTTCATTATGTACCCATTCCCTTCTCATCCCACCGTACGTTCAGTTTTCCCGAATACGGCGGCCCGACAGTCTTCTTCATAAACCTTGCGCAACTTTCTCAGGATACTTGATCATTCCACTACCAATGTAAAACATGCCCATTGTGTAGAGTTTGCTATTGGGATAGTTTTGCCACCCAAAACCTCGGCTTTTGCTTCTATGCGTCAAGTATCTGCGAAATCGGTTATTGATAAAGCACTGCAATTTCCGAAAAGCTTCACTAGCATTCGTGTGTTTAAAATAGTTTACCCATCCTAATACTACTGGTTTTATTTGCTCCGTGAATACCAACGGTTTGATTGGTGCTCTCCTACAAGTCAAATATTTTAATCTATTACGAATATTTTGCTGGGATCGTTTTGATGGAGACACATAGATGGTATTTCTTCCACTTATTCGACTTTTCCTTTTTACAAAGTTAAAACCTATGAAGTTAAACCCTTCTGTTAGTTTAGTTATATGTGTCTTTTGGTGGTTAATAGTAAGCGATAACCTCTTGGCTAATTCTGTGAATCTTTCCAGTGCTAAGTGAGCACTCTTACGACATACTAAAATTACATCATCACAATACCTGTGCAATGTTGCGTTTAGCTTTTCTGGATAGCCCCTTGCATGCCATACTTGGTCTATAACATTTAGGTAAATATTACTATATAATGGTGATATCGGTGAGCCTTGTGGCACACCAACTTTCTTGTTTGTAATTCTACCTCGTATTGCTATTGACGTTGTTAGGGTTTGTTTAATCAGC
>NZ_JAACGD010000147.1 GCF_022810445.1 Candidatus Cardinium sp. cBcalN2
TGAAACTTGATAACCAACATCACAACTTGTATAAGTTATCCAAAAACCTAGCAAAAAAGATACCGTTTTTTGAAAAAAAAGATATAAACCTTGAGCAAGCGCCATTTACCTATGAGGTAAAGAAACATACACTTGATTACTTAAAATATAAAGATGATTTTGGTTCCTTGACTTGTTGGTTATATCAGATTGTATTGCACCTAGATAGATGTGATAGCGAGGAGAAAGAGGCTTATTTTAAGGGTCTTCGTGCATTTGCTGATTACCTACAAATTGATGATGTGCAATTTTTCGAATCTATACATCAACTTCCAGAATCTATAAATCTAAATAGTTTATGTAAACTTTCCGATTGGTTAAAATACTATGAGGGGCATGATCACAAAGAATATAGCTATCTTCCTGCGTATCCTTGGGATTACCAATTTTTATCCAGTATCTCAAAAAATGAATTTGAGCAGTTATGTAAGCTTGCTAATTGTTTACAAATCGAAGGTTTGGAAAAATATTTATCAGATTTTGAAAGCTATATCGAGTAGTCTATTCACGAGAATGGTGCATAATCTATTTTTGGGGATTCTTTCAAAAATGATGTTCGTTCAGCTAATCGTATCAACTTAAAAGCTATATTTTATTGATTATTAGCTATAGTAGTATGTTAAAAAAAGCACAACGCATTTTGGCCCTATTGCCTGTGCTATTTATGAT
>NZ_JAACGD010000148.1 GCF_022810445.1 Candidatus Cardinium sp. cBcalN2
GCGCTGAACGGCTACATTTTTACAAGGACCATTTTATAAGCAGCCTCACCATAGTGCTGCATGGATATAGAATTTTTATACTGATTTATAATATTTTTTATATAAATTCTACCACAAAGCTTCCTGTGCTGGCTGAATAGCTATATTGTGATAGACCTTTTGAACATCATCATCATCCTGTAAAGCATCTATTAGCTTGATGAGTTTAGGCAATGCTATATCACTTACCTGTACAAAGGTATGGGGAATATATTCTAAACCTGCAGAAGTTGGTGCAATGGCAACTGTTTCCAAGTGCTTCTGTACTTTCCCAAAGTCTTCTATAGCACAAACCACATGCAGGAAGCCACCATCATTTTCTAATGATTCTGCTCCTGCATCTATTAATCCCAATGTAAAATCATCTTGATCCTCCACATCACCTTCAGGAATAGTAAAAACGCTTTTATAATCAAATAAAAAAGTAATAGCGCCATTTTTTTCTAAACTACCTCCATATTTGCTAAATATAGCTCGCACATTAGCTACCGTTCTAATCACTTTATCTGTCATACAGACTACCATGATGGCCACACCACTTGTGCCATATCCTTCATAGGTAACTTCATGATAGACCGAGCCATCATTACCACTAGCCTTACTAATGGCACGCAGAATAGCATCTTTGGGCATATTGGCACCCTTGGCATTTTGAATAGCCAAACGCAATCGTGGATTCAAGGCTGGTTCAGCGCTACCACTTCTGGCAGCTACTGTTATTTCTTTTACTAGTTTGGTAAAAATTTTACTTTTTTTTGCGTCATTTACACCTTTTTTACGCTTAATATTAGACCACTTACTATGTCCTGCCATTTTATTTTTTTATGTAGAAAAAATAGATTGTACCAGTACTATGGATGAACGTTATTGAACACGCAATAGCGTTACCTTAGCGCATAAATATATAGCAATCTTGCCAGAAGCTTCTGACAAGATTACCTAAAAAGAAAAGATTTTGATATAAAATTATTTTTATTTGTCGAACAAATCAGCGGTATAAGGCAATCGCAAATGCTTATAGGCAGCCTCTGTTGCGACTCTTCCGCGTGGGGTGCGTTTGATATACCCTTCTTGAATCAGAAATGGTTCATAGACTTCTTCTATCGTTTCTGCTTCCTCTAGGCACGCGGTTGCAATAGTGGTAAGACCTACCGGACCACCTTTGAACTTTTCAATAATATTGGTAAGGATACGTTTATCCATTTCGTCTAGTCCATTCTCATCTACATTCAAAGCCGCTAGGCTTAGAATAACCATCTCTTTGGTAATGCATCCATTTCCTTTAATCTGCGCAAAATCTCGGGTACGCTTCAATAGATTATTGGCTATACGTGGGGTACCTCGACTCCGCCTGGCAATTTCATAAGCAGCTTCTTGGTCAATAGGGGTACCCCATATGCCACTGGCTCGCTGAACGATTTTCGTGAGCAATGCAGCAGGGTAGTAATCCAATCGTGCATTAATGCCAAAACGAGCCCGTAAAGGTGCTGTTAGCAAACCGGATCGAGTGGTAGCCCCAATCAAGGTAAAAGGATTTAGTGCCAACTGTACACTACGTGCATTGGGACCTGCATCCAGCATAATGTCTATTTTAAAATCCTCCATAGCCGTATATAAATACTCTTCCACGATAGGATTAAGGCGATGTATCTCGTCTATAAAGAGCACGTTAGCGTGTTCCAAACTGGTTAAAAGACCAGCTAAATCGCCTGGTTTATCCAAAACCGGACCAGAGGTGACTTTTATATTGGTATTCAGCTCATAAGCAATAATATAGGCCAGCGTAGTCTTGCCTAATCCAGGAGGACCGTGTAACAACACATGGTCTAACGCTTCTTTCCTTTGCTGAGCAGCTGCTACAAATATTTGAATATTTTCTACCAACTTTTCTTGTCCAAAAAAGTCATTGAATTGAAGTGGACGTAAAGCTTTATCAAGGTGTTCTTCTGGTTTTTTTAGCACACCTAAAGGGCCGTTGATAAGATCGTTCTCCATTTTTTTTATCTTTACTGAGCCAAAATATACGTAAAAAAATATCAATAATGAGTTCAAACATCAAACTAATCACGCTATCTTTTATAGGGCTTTATCTGGCTATTCGGGTTTCCAGTATGCTGATGCAGCTACCTGATGGTTGTCTTTTAAACATCTATACGCTTGATTCTGTTATGTTACGCGCCATAATGTGTTGTACGGCTTTGATCTATCATCTACATTTACAAACCAAAGAGGGCAAAAATGATGCTATACAGCGATGCGCCCATAAACCTGGTTTTAGCGCTATTGGTAGCATAACTATTGGCACAATACTGCTTCAACTGATGATGAGTTTTGCCTTATTATTACTAAACAGTATTAAAACAGCATTATGGGGTCCTAGTCTTCAACCTATAGTACATTTCAGTAGTAGAAGCGATTTTTTATGGCGTGGGTTTATAGAAATAACCTGTATGGCTGCCATTTTAGAAGAACTACTATTTCGAGGTATTTTAGAAAGACTGCTTAGTAAAATTAAGCCAATCAAGTTATGGATTACCCCGATCAGTGCGCTACTATTTAGTGTGATGCACGCTAATATGAGCAATAACTTATTTTATTTTGCAATGGGATGTTTTCTGAGCCATCTATACCACCAAACCCAAAATATTATCTACCCTATCCTGGCCCATGCGCTACATAATTTAGCTGCTCTATGTCTAATTTATTTTTCATTAGAGGAAACCGTAGACTTAGCCATTAATAGTTTACCTATTGTAATGCGTAGCCTGCTAGCTATGGGCATGCTCTTGGCTGTTTATGGATATCTAACTCACAAGCTAGTAAGTCAAAAAACAAAGTAATCTACTTAAAATTGAACCAGATAAGGATGCGATTAGTTATACTAGGTGGGGGGGAAAGCGGTACAGGTGCAGCATTGCTTGCCAAACAACAAGGAATAGATGTTTTTGTTTCCGATGCTGCTGTCATCACACCCGATTGTAAGTATTTATTGACCAACCACCAAATTCCATTTGAAGAAGGAGGTCACACAATAGAAAAAATACAATCGGCTGATGAAGTTATCAAAAGTCCTGGCATATCACATAAAGCCGCGATCATGCAACAACTCCATAGCTATAGCCTACCCATTATCGATGAAATCGAATTTGCCGCGCGTTATGCAAAAGGTAAAATTATAGCAGTCACTGGTTCAAATGGCAAAAGCACAACAGTTCATTTGATTTACCATTTGCTACACGCAGCAGGGTACCCTGTTGCCCTAGCTGGGAATATAGGGCATAGTTTTGCCAAATGTCTCATACAAGGGCATTACAACTACTATGTACTAGAGTTATCTAGCTTTCAATTAGAAACCATTAGCGACTTTAAACCAGACATTGCTTGCCTCTTAAACATTACACCTGACCACTTAGATAGGTACGATTACTCCATAGAAGCCTATGCAAAAGCGAAATGGAATATATTACGTAATATGACTGAATTAGAACACTTTATTTATGATAAAGAAGATCGGCTCACGACTCAGTATCTGCAAGAAAAAAAGCGTTTACCCCAGTTACATCCTATATCTATGCCACCTATACCCTCTATTGGTGGCGACATCTTCCGCTTTAATCTGCACAACCAATCTTTTGGACGTATAACTACATCTATAGCTTTACCCGGTAGACATAATCAATATAATACCATGGTAGCTGTTACAGCAGCGACATTAGTAGGAGTCTCTGCTACTATCATTACAAGTGCCTTACCTAAATTTTCTGGCCTATCTCATCGACTAGAATGGTGTGGTAGGCTAGAAGGTATAGATTGGTATAATGACTCAAAGTCTACTAATGTTGCTTCTGCAGTTGTTGCATTGCTTAGGTTTACCCAACCTATCATTTGGATTGCAGGTGGTATAGATAAAGGCAATGATTATAGGTCATTGTTACCTATTGTAAAAGAAAAAGTTAAAGCTATGATCTTTTTGGGAAAAGATAATAGTGCTATTAGGAAAGCTTTTCACCCGCTAGGTTTACCGATACAAGAGACCGATAAGTTAGCTTCGGCAATAGATATGAGCCTATCTATTGGATCACCTGGAGACGTGGTACTCTTATCGCCTGCATGTGCTAGCTTTGATTTATTTAAAAATTTCGAAGATCGCGGCAATCAATTTAAAGAAAAAGTAAAGCTACTGATAGTAAAATAGTAGGTGTTCAAGGTAACCATTCACTCAATCACATCAACTGAAGGATGACCGCTATTGGCAGATTTGTATCTTGTTTACGACTTTGATAAAAAAAGCGTTTTTATACTACTTTTTGCTTGATAAGAAAGTAAAAAGACAATTCCTTACGGCTTATATACCAATGTGGCCATCCTTAAGTGGACGCCATTTTCGGTTCCCGATCTTGGTAAAAAAGGATTTTTATCCCCCTTTTTGCTTGATCAAAAAGTGGACAAAAAATCAAGCCCTCTGTAAAAAGTTCTGGCAATCACCTATTAGAGCTGAAAAAACAGAACTCACCCGCTGCGCGGGTTCAAACAAGCTGTTTTTCTAATCAGCTCTAATAGGTGATTGCTAATCGCAACTATTTTACAAGAGTCGTTTTGCCTAGAAACAACACAGCCTTGAATGCATACTGGCAATTTTGGTATTGAAGCTTTTCTATACTCCTTATTAAGGCAAGAAAATGGGCCACAGGTTGTTACTTATAAAAGCATTTATATAACACCTTGCACTTGATACAGACTATACTATAAAGTATCTGTTCATGACA
>NZ_JAACGD010000149.1 GCF_022810445.1 Candidatus Cardinium sp. cBcalN2
AAAATTAGTCGAAATATATTACGCTGTAGATGAGTTTCTTAAAAAATTTATGCCCTATTTAGAAAAACATTTATTAGCTACATCAAAAAGGAAACCAACTAGAAATTGTTCACTGAATTTGAGCGAGATAATGACCATTATTATTGCGTTTCATGTCTTTGGGTTTAGAAATTTTAAGGTTTATTACCATTATTTACAGCAGTTTCATTCCAAGGATTTTAAAACATTAGTAAGCTACAATAGATTCA
>NZ_JAACGD010000015.1 GCF_022810445.1 Candidatus Cardinium sp. cBcalN2
GGGCAATCACCTATTAAAGCTGATTAGAAAAACAGCTTGTTTGAACCCGCGCAGCGGGTGAGTTCTGTTTTTACAGCTCTAACAGGTGATTGCTGCAACTTTTTACTGAGGGCTTGATTTTTTGGTTACTTTTTTATCAAGAAAAAAGTAACAATAAAAATTCATTTTTTACCAATGTCATGAACAGATACCTCCTTACAGCTGAAAAAACAGAATCCACGCTGCAGCCTTCCTGTCAACTGTTTTTCTATTTCAGCTGTAAGGAGTGATTTTAGCAATTTTTTACTTAGGGCTTGATGTTTTGCTTACTTCTTTATCAAGAAAAAAGTAAGGTAAAAATACATTATTTACCAGTCCGCTGAACGGCTACATTTACACTAGATACTAGGTAGCGTTTCCTCTATCTTAAGATTATCAATAATAAAACTACGCCTTTCTGGCGTGTTTTTGCCCATATAAAAGGTTAACAAATCTTCTAAACCGCTATTGGCAGCTGGTGTTACAGGAATTAATCGAATAGCTGTCCCTATAAAATGGGCAAATTCATCAGGAGATATCTCTCCTAGCCCCTTAAAACGAGTAATTTCAGGTTGTGCACCCAGTGACCTTATGGCACGCTCTTTTTCTTGTTCGTTATAACAATAATGGGTAGTTTTTCTGTTACGTACCCTAAAAAGAGGCGTCTCGAGTATATACAGATGACCACTATGGACTAGTGCTGGAAAAAACTGTAAAAAATAGGTTAATATAAGCAACCGGATATGCATACCATCTACATCTGCATCTGTAGCAATGACGATTTTATTATAACGCAACCCATCTATTCCACTAGCAATGTTTAAAGCATGCTGTAAGAGATTGAATTCTTCATTTTCATAAACCAGCTTTTTAGATTGTCCAAAGCAGTTTAGTGGTTTACCTCGCAATGAAAATACAGCTTGTGTGGCCACGTTACGAGACTTAGTAATAGAACCACTTGCAGAATTACCTTCTGTAATGAAAATAGTACTATCAAGCCTATTGGGATCTTTAGAATTAAAATGAACACGACAGTCTCGCAGTTTTTTATTATGTAAATTAGCTTTTTTGGTTTTTTCATGGACCAGCTTTTTAATGCCAGCTATTTCTTTACGTTCACGTTCAGATTGTAGAATACGCTTTTGTATTATTTGGGCTATGGAGGGATTTTTGTGTAGATAATTATCTAATTCGCTTTTGATAAAAGCCATAATAAAACTACGAATGGTGGGGCCTTCGGGACCCATCTGTTGTGAACCAAGCTTTGTTTTGGTTTGGGATTCAAAAATAGGTTCTTGCACCTTAATGGCAAGTGCAACGATTAATCCTGCGCGGATATCTGCTGCATCAAATTCTTTTTTATAAAATTCTCGTACTGTTTTTACAATGGCTTCTTTTAAAGCATTTAAATGGACACCTCCTTGAGGGGTGAACTGGCCATTAACAAAGGAATAATAAACCTCGCTAGCAAGTGTGTGATGATGGGTTAGTGATAGCTCAATATCTTGCTGCTTAAAATGCATAATGGGGTAAGCATAGCTTTGAGCTGCTGTTTTAGCTTGTAATAAATCTAAGAGGCCATTTCGAGAATGGTATTTCTTACCATTTAGGTTAAAAACAAGCCCTGTGTTTAAAAAAGTGTAATGGGCTATTTGTTCTTCTATGAATTCAGGTATAAAAGCAAATGCTTTAAAAATAGCACTATCTGGTTTGAATACAACATAAATTCCGTTGGGTTCATTAGTGGGCAGTATCTCCGATTCTTCCACAAGCACACCAGCAGAAAAAGTAGCGGATTTGGTTAAACCATCTCGAAAAGATTGTACTTTACAATAGGCTGAAAGGGCATTAACCGCTTTGATACCTACCCCATTTAAACCTACCGACTTTTGAAAAGCTTGGCTATCATATTTGCCCCCTGTATTAATCTTAGCCACGCAGTCTACTAATTTACCTAATGGAATACCTCTGCCAAAGTCCCGAACAGCAACTTGGTGGTCATCAGCTATTTTTATGTCAATTTTTTTTCCATATCCCATTACAAATTCATCTACACTATTATCAATAACTTCTTTAAGTAATATGTAGATGCCATCATCTGGTAAGCTACCATCGCCCAATTTGCCAATATACATACCAGGACGTAATCGAAGATGCTCTTGCCAATCCAGGGAACGGATATTAGTTTCTGTATAATTAGGCATATTGACAGGGACTAAAATAAATAGCCTTTTTTAAGGATTGCATAAACAAATGATCTTATAGTATTCGTTCAGTCCTATTTTAGGCAACACTACCAAAATTGCGCTGCTGTTCTTGAAAGAAGCTTAAGGCTTCCATTAAATGTTTTTTTTTGAAGGCGGGCCAATATAAATCTGTAAAATAGAGCTCTGAATAAGCACATTGCCAAGGCAAAAAATTACTTATACGTTTCTTTCCACCTGTACGTATCAAGAGGTCAACATCAGGCAAGTGACCGGTACTTAAATATTGCTTATAGGTAGTTGGTGTAATTTTAGCTCGGTAATCATTTGCAAACTGCATAAAAGTCTCGAAACGAACATTACGATTGAAGCCTTTATTTAGAAATTCATCAACTATTTTAATCAAAAAATCATTTACGATAGCCTCAGAGGCAGCCACGGTTTCTGCTTTTCCTCCATAGTTGATGGCAACTGTTAAGTGTAGCTTTGTATTATCTTTTGTAAGGTCTATTATCTCTTTTAGTTTATGCCAACAAAAACTAGGGATGCCTGTTGTATCTCCTACAACACGAAATTTAATATTATGTTCAGAAAAAAGGTTCACATGCTCAGTAATACCTTGATTAATGACTTGAAAAATAGTAGCTATTTCCTGTTGCGGTCGGTCCCAATTTTCAGTAGAAAAAGCATAGAGGGTTAAAAAAGAGATACCTTGCTCTAAGCATCCAGTTATGGCCTCACTGACCGCTTTCTTGGAGTTTTTATGTCCATAAGATCTATCGCCTATTTCTTTTTTCCCCCATCTGCCATTCCCATCCATAATAATGCCAATATGCTTTGGATTTTTTTGCAGGTTAGGTAATCGGTTTAAATCAATCATAGTTATTCAAGAAGAGCTTTATCTAGGTAGTAGTGCAAAGGATAATAGAGCTATGGCAAAGCCTATTGCTAATCGCAACTTTGGTACCGAAGCTTATTTATACTCGTGAAATAGATTAAGTATGCTGCCATGCTCGACTTGCAGTTGGCCTTAAAAATTGCTCATCACAAATAGGTTTTACAAGAAATTTAGTATGAAAACGGGAGCGCACTAATTCGCTAGGATAGGGAAACAATTTAGGAAAAAATATAATAGCATCCAAAGAGAAGCTGCTATTTTTCATGTATCAATAACCATCTAATAAGTCTGATTTAGCTTGACTTTAAGTCTGTTTCTTGGCTCGCCAGATGCGCTATAATAGTTTTGATTAATACTGAAAAATCATTATCCTGCTGACTGATTCGAAAATAAGGACATATCTTGCGCTGAAGAGCTTGTTCGTAAGCCTGTTTAATGGCTTCAAAACGCTGTTGGGATATGGCATCAAACGCATCCTGTTTGCTTCGGGTTTGGTTGCGCAATTGGAAGTGATACAAGTCGATATCACAGTATATACATAGATCTGGCATTAAACCAGAAAAAACACGATGTGTAGTTAAAAAAGGTTCCCAATAATCAGGTTGATTAGTTAATTGATAAGCTATAGTAGAAAAAATAAATCGATCAAAAATGATCACATCAACATCAGAGGCCAATGCTTCTTTTTGGATCAGTTCATGACGTGCTGCTACAAAAAGAAAAAGTTCTGTAATAGCTGCTCCATTGTTTTTTTTAAGGTCTAAAATAGTGTTCCAAATTATGGCTGCATTTTTACTACCTTTAGGATCATGTAATAGCTTTACACGGTATGATTGGCTCCTTAAGCTAGACTGTATTTGATGCGCTAAAGTCGTTTTTCCAGAAAAGTCTACCCCCTCAATAGCTAAAATAAATGGCCGATGTGATTGACGGTTTGTTAAATTTTTCATATGATTTGGGCTTAAAGAACCAGTTATATGGTCCAAAAATACAAATAAATCTGCTAGCCATTACCAAAGTAGTGTTTCGTTACCATTAAGTATATTATAATGCGCTATGGTATCAACTCAAAGATTATATTTATTTGATTATTAATATAATAGCATTTTTTAAAATGCCTCTTGTCAAAATTTACGATCAGCAAGAATAACTCACCAGATAAAAAAAACAGTTGCAGGTAGGGGCGCAAGAGGGGGCTATTTTTCCAGTTGTAAGCTGTGATGGTAGCCAATTTTGGTGCAGGGCTTGATTTTTGCTTACTTTTTTATCAGGAAAAAAGTAAGATAAAAATTCATTATGGCTTAAATTTACCATGGTGGTCATCCTTGAGTTGATGCTATGCTTTAGAACGCTGCAACTATTTGCTGAGGGTTTGATTTTTAGGGTGTTTTTTAGGAAAAAAAATTAAACATACTTTATTGAGCACACTTTTGAACCAACAGCTATACAACTAATAAAGAAATAATTTTATAGATGATGAGCGCTATTCAAGATTTTTTTTCTTTCTCTGATCCAAATGTCCGCAACGTGCTATTAGGAACGATTTTACTGAGTACCAGTAGCGCTATAATTGGTGCATTTGCTCTTTTAAAAAGAAAAACCTTAATTAGTGATGCCATTGCCCATGCCGTACTGCCTGGTAGCTGTTTAGCCTTTTTTTTAACTGGAGAAAAAAATTCTATCTGGCTTATTATCAGCGCTTTTATTACAGGTTGGTTAGCCTCTATAGCGATTGATCAAATAATAACCCACTCAAAAATCAAGCAAGATGCTGCTATTGCTATTGTGGCTTCCGTAGCTTTTGGTTTGGGGAGTTTTTTGCTATCTATCCTGCAACATAGTGGGCAAGCCAGTCAAGGTGGATTAAAGTCATTTTTATTAGGCAGTGCAGCCACTTTACTACGAGAAGATGTTGTTTTATTAGTGTTATTGAGCTTAATCATAATTTTAATTGTATGCCTCTTTTTTAAAGAATTTATGCTGATTGCTTTTGATCGTCTTTTTGCTCAATCGATAGGCGTCCCTGTTAAAAAAATGGATTTTTTATTTACCAGTTTAATGGTACTTGCGATTGTAATGGGCATAAGAGCGGTAGGCGTAGTTTTAATGAGTGCTATGCTCATTACACCAGCTACTACGGCGCGATTTTGGACAGCTAATATGGCTTACGTTATCTTGTTTGCTATGTTGATTGCTTTGTTTGCTTCTTTAACTGGCACCTTTTTTTCCTATCTGATTCCCTCTATGCCTACTGGACCTTGGATTGTAGTGATTATGTCACTTATAGCTTATTTGTCTTTTCTTATCGATTGGTGTTGCCGGATAGGCAAAAAAAATAGATAAATAGGTCTATATGATGCCACTTACATTACCTTCGTTTGATTATAAAACCCAAAAAAAGTTAGATAAAACCTATATTTTAGACTTAGTGCGTAAAAAATATGTCTTACTCACGCCAGAGGAATGGGTACGTCAACATATATTACATTATTTAATTCATTATCTTTCTTATCCAAAGGGATTGTGTTGTTTAGAGAAAAGAATATATAGCGCATCAGGTTATTATAGGCCTGATATTATATTATGCGATCAGTTAGGTAGGGTACAAATGGTTGTAGAATGCAAAGCGCCTTACATCACACTTACAAACGAAACATTAGGACAGGTGATAGCATACCATCGACAGCTTGCTGCAGCTCATTTACTCCTAACAAATGGCATAACCCATTTTTGTTGGCAATGGGACCAAACCTTAGGCAGGTTTCAGGCCATAAACTACATTCCAACCTACTCCACTACCTAAAAGAATGAGCTTTACGACTACGTTGAATGAGCACCTCGATTTTTATTTCTTTATTTAATGTGAAAGAATTTAATGGTAAGGTGTTTGATCCAATAAAGGAACTAAATGTTTATCACCCCGACATCGAGCTAGATGAAAAGGGGTATATCCATGGTTATTTTTCTTATCTAAAGCAATTTTAGGGTGTTTAACGAATAAAGCAACTAAATGCTTATGATCATGTACTATGGCTGAATGCAAAGGAGTATTCCCACTTCTATTTTGCGCATTTACATCTATATTAGGTTTTTCAACTAATAAAGAAACTATACCTTCATTGCCTCGGAATACAGCTAGATGCAAAGGAGTATTCCCACTTCTATTTTGCGCATTTACATCTATATTAGGTTTTTCAACTAATGAAGCAACTATATCTTTATCGCCCCGGATTACAGCTAGATGCAAAGGGGTATCACCACTGTTATTTTGCGCATTTAAAATAGTATTAGATTTTTCAACCAATAAATCAATTATATCTGTATAACCTTTACATGCTGCGATATGCAGAGGTGTATTACCTGTATGTGGATCACTAGTGTTCACATCTAGCCCCTTACTAGTAGGACTATTTAATAAGATCAGAGCCATTGCCTTAGCTTTTTTAGAATCTGAATACGCAAGGGCCTGCACAAGTGAAGTGAAGCCTTGGCCTGTTTTATTAATATCAATGGCTGACTGCTTAACTAAGCCTCGAAGCATTGCTTCATCAGCTTGCTCTATAGCCTTACAAAGTGCTGTTTTACCATCTAACAATGAGTTTAAAAACATTTTTTTTTCTTCATGACTAAAAGAATTACTATATATTAACCAAGATTGTACTTGTATCAGATCTCCTGCAGATACAGCTTGATGAAACTTCCTAACAGGCTTATAAAGCGTGTTTTCCTTAGCATTTACATTTTCATCAATGAGCCTTTCTCGTATTCCAAACGCATTGTTGGAATGTTTTAAGCACCCTATTTGTAAAAATAATAGGAGAAAAAAAATTACCATTGACCTAAAGCCATAGGATTTCCAATTAAGCTGTTCCATATCTTCTTATTGTTTTAGTGTTATAAATACATTTAACCAGTTTTATTTCTAGCCTTTTATTGCATAATATGCATAACTGTTTAGCGCTTGGTGAGGTTAAACACCAGTTATATTCATTGTATAATTTGCTTTGTAAATATTTTTTTGATACTAAAAAATAATTTTATATAAAACAAAATTTTATATCCATTCACTATTTTTTCAGGACCACGCACAAAAAGAAAGCATAGGTTCAAAACATAGCTATAGCGCTGAATAAATATATAATAACTTGATATTCAATATTTATATATTATAGGTATGATGACTGCCAATAAGCAATTTGGGATTTTTAGTAAAATGCAGGTATTCATTCAGCATTGTGGCAGGAGTCCGCAGGAAAATAAAAAACGCCTCTTGTAAAAATTTGCGATCAGAAATCATAGCTTACAGCTGAAAAGAAAAACAGTTGTGAAAGAGGTTGAAGCGCGGATTCTGTTTTTCCAGCTGTAAGAGGTGATTTCAGCTAATTTTTGCACAGGGGTTGATTTTTTGCTTACTTTCTTATCAAGAAAAAAGTAAAATAAAAAGCCTTATAATCAAATAAAAAACAATAAAAATTCCTTAAGTTAACGCCATTGCCTGAACAGATACGTAGCTTACTTGCTGATCAAAACTTGTGTATCTGTTCATGACACTGGTAAAAAATGAATTTTTTAAAGCTACTTTTTGCTTGATCAAAAAGTAGACAAAAAATCAAGCGCTGATGAAAAAAGCGCGCGTTTTTTACTAGCATAAACCATAGTGGTGAGCGGAAACTAATTATTTTAACT